>JBQCGO010000211.1:0-4246 GCA_051955575.1 Burkholderiaceae bacterium | reverse complement strand
CGCAGCGGTCAGATGCGCCGCCTGGTGGTCGGCGGCAGCCTCGGCGCGAAGGCCCTGAACACGGCGCTGCCGGCCGCGCTGGCGCTGATCCCGGCGGCAAACCGGCCGCTGGTCACGCATCAGTCCGGCAAGCAGCATCTCCAAGAATTGCGGAAGAATTACGCAGCCGCGGGCGTCGAAGCGGAACTGGTCGACTTCATCGACGACATGTCGCGCCGCTATGCCGAAGCCGACCTGGTGGTCTGCCGCGCCGGCGCGATCACCGTATCCGAACTCACCGCCGCCGGCGTGGCCAGCGTGCTGGTGCCGTTCCTCGCCTCGACCACCACCCACCAGCGCGACAACGCGCAATGGATGGCGCGCCAGCAGGCGGCGGTGCACCTGCCGCAAGCCGACATGCAACCCGACAGCCTGGCCGCGCTGCTCGCCGGCATGACACGCGAGCGCTGCGCGGCGATGGCCGAGGCGGCCTGGCGCCAGGGACGGCGCGACGCTAATGACGCGATCGCCGCGGTCCTCGAACAACTCGCTGCGCGCGGCGCGCGCACCCGACAAGACAAGGCAGCATGAAACACAAGGTCAAACATATCCATTTCGTCGGCATCGGCGGCTCGGGGATGAGCGGCATCGCCGAGGTCCTGCTGAACCTCGGCTACGTCGTTTCCGGTTCGGACCTCGGCCGCAACGCTGCCACCGCGCGGCTGGCCAAGCTTGGCGCGGCGATCCATTCCGGCCATGCGCCCGGCAACATCGGCAACGCCGACGCGATCGTCGTCTCCACCGCGGTCGGCCAGGACAACCCGGAAGTCGTCGCCGGCCGCGAGAAGCGGATTCCGATCGTGCCGCGCGCGATGATGCTGGCCGAACTGATGCGCCTGAAACGCGGCATCGCGATCGCCGGCACCCACGGCAAGACCACCACCACCAGCCTGGTCGCGAGCATTCTCGCGCAGGGCGGCCTGGATCCGACCTTCGTCATCGGCGGCCGCCTGAACAGCGCCGGCGCGAACGCCAAGCTGGGCGCGGGTGATTTCATCGTCGCCGAGGCCGACGAGTCGGACGCGTCGTTCCTCAACCTGTCGCCGGTGATCGACGTCATCACCAACATCGACGCCGACCACATGGACACCTACGAGCACGACTTCGGCAAGCTGAAGCAGGCGTTCGTGGACTTCACGCAGCGGCTGCCGTTCTACGGCGTGGCGGTGCTGTGCATCGATGACGCGACGGTGCGCGAGATCATGCCGCAGATTTCCAAGCCGATCGTCACCTACGGGTTCAGCGAGGACGCGCAGGTGCGCGCGGTGGACGCGAAGGCGGTCGACACGCACATGGCATTCACGGTGCTGCAGGACGGCTACCTGCCGCTGCCGTGCCGGCTGAACCAGCCCGGCATGCACAACGTGCAGAACGCCTGCGCGGCGATCGCCGTGGCGCGCGAGCTCGGCGTCGACGACGCTGCCACGCAAAAGGCGCTCGCGGAATTCCACGGCGTCGGCCGCCGCTTCACCCGGCACGGCGAGATCGCGGTGCGCGGCGACCATGGAGCGGCCGGCCGCTTCACGCTGGTCGACGACTACGGCCACCATCCGGTCGAGACCGCCGCCACCATCGCTGCCGCGCGCGGCGCGTACCCGGGCCGCCGGCTGGTGCTGGCGTTCCAGCCGCATCGCTACACCCGCACGCGCGACCTGTTCGAGGATTTCGTCAAGGTGCTGTCCACCGTCGACGTACTGGTGCTGGCCGAGGTCTACGCGGCCGGCGAGGCGCCGATCGTCGCCGCCGACGGCCGCACGCTGGCGCACGCGCTGCGCGTGCTCGGCAAGGTCGACACGGTGTTCGTCGAGAACATCGACGACATGCCGGAAACCATCATGACGGTGGCTCGGGACGGCGACGTGGTCGTCACCATGGGCGCCGGTTCGATCAGCGGCGTGCCCGGCAGGCTGCTGGAACAGACTCACGAAGAGAACCACTAGATGACTTCCGCAATTCCCCGCGATTCCTCGACCTTCGGCAAGGTCGGCGTGCTGTTCGGCGGCCGCTCCGCCGAGCGCGAGGTGTCGCTGATGTCCGGTAGCGGCGTGCTGGCCGCGCTGCGTTCGCGCGGCGTCGACGCGCACGCGTTCGATCCGGCCGAGCGCAGCCTGGCCGAACTGGCCGCTGAACAATTCGACCGCGTGTTCATCGCGCTGCACGGCCGCTACGGCGAGGACGGCACGTTGCAGGGCGCGCTGGAGCAGCTCGGCATCCCGTACACCGGGCCCGGCGTGCTGGCTTCGGCGATCGCGATGGACAAGGCGATGACCAAACGCATCTGGCTGGCCGCCGGCCTGCCGACGCCGAAGTTCGAGATGCTCTCCGCCGGCAGCGACTGGCAGCGTGTCGCCGACACGCTCGGCTTGCCGCTGATCGTCAAGCCGGCGCAGGAAGGCTCGACGCTCGGCCTGACCAAGGTGAAGTCGGTCGACCAGTTGCCGGCCGCGTTCGAGCTTGCCGCGCGCTACGACCGCGCGGTGATGGCCGAGGAATTCATCGACGGCATGGAACTGACCTGTCCGGTGCTCGGCGCCGACGACGACGCCCGCGCGCTGCCGGTGATCCGCATCATCGCGCCCGACGGCAACTACGACTACCAGAACAAGTATTTCGGCAACGACACGCAATACCTCTGTCCGTGCGGCCTGCCGGCGGAACAGGAGCGGGCGATGCAGGAACTGGTCGTCGCCAGCTACCGCGCGCTCGGCTGCCGCGGCTGGAGCCGCGCTGACGTGATGGTGCGCGCGTCCGACAACAAGCCGTTCCTGCTGGAGATCAACACCTCGCCGGGCATGACCGGCCATTCGCTGGTGCCGATGTCGGCGCGCGCGGCGGGCATGAGCTACGAGGATTTGTGCTGCGCGATCCTGGCGTCGGCGGCGCTGGATCTGGCGCCGTCGGCGCAATGGGCATCGCGCTGAGCACGGAACGGGAAATGGGCAAAAGGGCGACGACCTGATGTGGCACGACGTCAAATCGCTGAACGTAGTATCGGGCGCGCTGCTGGGATTGGCAGGGCTGATGCTGGCCGCCGGCGGCCTGTGGTGGCTCGCGCAGCGGCCGATGTTCACGCTGAAGACGATCCGGGTGGAAGGGATGCAGCAGGAAGGCCGGCGCGCGCCGTTGCGGCACGTGAACGCGCTGACGGTAAGGAGCGCCGCGCTGCCGCGCATCAAGGGAAATTTCTTCACCACCAATCTCGACACGGTGCGCGCCGCGTTCGAGTCGGTACCGTGGGTGCGGAAGGCGGCGGTGCGGCGCGAGTGGCCCAACACGCTGATCGTCGACATCGAGGAACACCAGCCGCTCGGCACCTGGGGAGACGAAGGGCAACTGGTATCGGTGAAAGGGGATGTGTTCACCGCGAACCTGGCGGAGGCCGAGGACGACGCGGACCTGATCGAGTTCGCCGGACCGCCGGGCAGCGAGAAGGATGTGGTGGCGCGCTACGCGGACCTGGAGAAATGGTTCGCGCCGCTGCACCTGGAGCCGGAAGCGGTGCGGCTGTCGTCGCGCTACGCATGGGAGGTCCGGCTGTCGAACGGCATGACGGTGGAGCTGGGCAGGGAGCAGACGCACAGCACGCTTCGGGAGAGGGTGGGGAAACTGGTGGCGATCTATCCGCAGCTGGCGGCAAGGCTGCAGGATCGGATCGAGAACGTGGACATGCGCTATCCGAACGGATTGGCGCTGAAGGCAAGCGGTTTGGCGGGAATGCTGGACGGGAAGAAAAAATAAAGCGACAAATCATGACAAAAGACGCAAAAAATCTGATCGTGGGCCTCGACATCGGCACCTCGAAAGTGGTGGCGGTGGTTGCCGAAGTCATGCCGGACGGCCGGCATGAAGTGATCGGCCTCGGCCAGCACGAATCCCGGGGATTGAAGAAGGGCGTGGTGGTCAACATCGAGGCCACGGTGGAGTCGATCCAGCGCGCGCTGGAGGAGGCCGAACTGATGGCCGACTGCAAGATCCGCAACGTCTACACCGGCATCGCCGGCAGTCACATCCGGAGCTTCAATTCGAGCGGCATGGTGGCGATCAAGGACAAGGAAGTCACTGCGACCGACGTCGCGCGCGTGATCGAGACCGCCAAGGCGGTCAACATCCCGACCGACCAGCAACTGCTGCACACGGTGCCGCAGGAATTCATCGTCGACAACCAGGAAGACGTGCGCGAGCCGATCGGCATGAGCGGCATCCGGCT
>JBQCGO010000210.1:0-19990 GCA_051955575.1 Burkholderiaceae bacterium | reverse complement strand
GCGCAGTTCGCTGCGCAATGGCGACATCTCGTGGTTGATCCGCGCCGCCACCGTCTGGTCGCCGATGTCGGTATGGATGCTGTAGGCGAAGTCGAGCGCGGTCGCGCCGCGCGGCAGCGCGATGATCTTCGACTTCGGCGTGAACACGTAGACCGAGTCGGGAAACAGGTCGACCTTCACGTGCTCCAGGAATTCGGCCGAGTCGCCGGTCTGCTTCTGGATATCCAGCAGCGACTGCAGCCAGGCGTGGGTGCGCTGCTGCAGGTCGGTCAGGTTGCCGTCGTCGCTCTTGTAGAGCCAGTGCGCGGCGACGCCGGATTCGGCGACGCGGTGCATTTCCTGGGTGCGGATCTGGAACTCGACCGGCGTGCCGTACGGACCGATCAGCGTGGTGTGCAGCGACTGGTAGCCGTTGAGCTTGGGAATCGCGATGTAGTCCTTGAACTTGCCGGGCATCGGCTTGAACATCGCGTGCAGCGTGCCGAGCGCGACGTAGCAGTTGGCGAAGCTGCCGACGACGATCCGGAAGCCGTAGACGTCGAGCACCTGCGAGAACGACAGGTGCTTCAGCCGCATCTTCTTGTAGATGCCGTACAGCGACTTTTCCCGGCCGTCGACCAGCGCCGGGATGCCGGCTGCTTCCAGCGTGCCGGTCACCGCCTCGAGGATCTTGCCAATCACTTCGCGCCGGTTGCCGCGCGCGGCCTTCACTGCCTTGGTCAGCGTGCGGTAGCGCAGCGGGTAGAGGTGCGAGAACGCCAGGTCCTGCAGCTCGCGGTAGATGTTGTTCAGGCCGAGCCGGTGCGCGATCGGCACGTAGACTTCCATCGTCTCGCGCGCGATGCGGCGCTTCTTCTCGGGCGACATCGCGCCCAGCGTGCGCATGTTGTGCAGTCGGTCGGCGAGCTTGACCAGAATCACGCGCACGTCACGCGCCATCGCCAGCAGCATCTTGCGGAAGTTTTCCGCCTGCACCTCGATCTGGCTCTGGAACTCGATCTTGTCCAGCTTTGACAGGCCGTCGACCAGCGACGCGACCGGCGCGCCGAAGCGCTCGATCAGTTCTTCCTTCTTGACGTCCTGGTCTTCCATGACGTCGTGCAGCAGGGCCGCCATGATCGCCTGCGCGTCGAGCTTCCAGTCGGCGCAGATTTCGGCGACGGCGATCGGATGCGAGATGTAAGGTTCGCCGGAAACGCGCATCTGGCCGAGGTGCATCTCGTCCGAAAACCGGTACGCTTCCTTGACCTTCTTGAGTTCGGATGCCGAGAGGTAATCGGCGAGCTTCGCCGTCAGGCGGCTGATCGACGCGACGCCGGCGACCGGCGCCGGTTCGGCGGTCTCGGATGTCGGCGGGGAAGTGCGCGCGCGCCGGGATGACGCGCGCCGGGACGGTGCGGAAGAACTGGACGAATCTGCTGGGGCGATGCTCATACCGATGCGGCTCTGGCCGCGCGCGGAAGAATGACGATCAGCTTGGGACCTTCTTCAGCATTTCAATGCCGACCTTCGCATCGGCAATTTCGCGCAACGCGAGAACCGTGGGCTTGTCCCGCGCGTCGACTTTCGGCGTATGGCCCTGGAGGAGTTGGCGGGCGCGGTAGGTCGCGGCGAGCGTCAACTGGAAACGGTTCGGAATCTGCTTCAGACAATCTTCGATGGTAATGCGGGCCATGGAAACTCCTGGAATGGTGTCGATGCGTGGTATCGATGCGTGTGTCGGGATGCGTCAGTGCGGGGCGGCGTGGATGCCGAGCTGAGTGAAGAGCGCGGCGTTGCGGACCGCCTGCTGCGCGAACCGGCAGCGGGTCGCCTTGACGATCGCGCTCAGCTCGGACAAGGCGCTTGCAAACTCTTGATTGATAATAACATAGTCGAATTCCGGCGCATGGGCGATCTCCCCGCCGGCGGCCAGGATCCGCCGCGTGATCACGTGCGGTTCGTCCTGTCCGCGCTTGTGCAGCCGCTCCTCGAGCGCCGCGATCGACGGCGGCAGGATGAAGATGCCGACCGCGTGCGGAAACCGGCGCTTGACCTGCTGTGCACCCTGCCAGTCGATCTCCAGCAGCACGTCGGTCCCCTCGGCGATCTGCCGGCCGATCTGCACCCGCGAGGTGCCGTACAGATTGCCATGGACTTCCGCGCATTCGAGGAATTCGTCCTGCTGCCGGCGGCGCCGGAACTCTTCGACGGAAATGAAATGGTATTCGCGGCCGTCCTGCTCGCCCGGCCGCGGCGGCCGGGTCGTGTAGGAAATCGACAGCCGGATCGACGGTTCCTGCGCCAGCAGCGCATTGACCAGCGTGGACTTGCCGGCGCCGGAGGGCGCCGCGACCATGAACAGGCTGCCGGAAGAGGCCGGCGCGTCATTGACGCGGAGCGGGGTCTGCGTATCGGTCGTCATGGATGGAAACGATTGGTTGAAGTGTCCCGCACGGCGCTCGGTGCGCGGCGGGAGCGGGGCGGCACGATCGGCCGCGCCCGGATCATTCGAGATTCTGCACCTGTTCGCGCATCTGGTCGATCAGCAGCTTGAGTTCCATCGACGCATCGGCCAGGTCCTTGACCGCCGCCTTCGATCCCAGCGTGTTCGCTTCGCGGTTCAGTTCCTGCATCATGAAGTCGAGCCGCTTGCCGACCTGGCCGCCCTTGTCGAGGATGTGCCGGGTCTCGGCGAGATGCGCCGACAGTCGCGCCAGTTCCTCGGCCACGTCGATACGCATGCCGTACAGCGTGACTTCCTGGCGGATGCGTTCCATCGCGTCCTCGGCCGACAGCGCGGCCGGCCGTTCGGCGCCGTCCAGCGCCAGTCCGAGCGCTTCGCGCATCCGCTGCATCGCCTTGTCCTGGTACTGCGCAATCGCCTGCGGCACCAGCGGCGCGAGGCGTTGCACGACGGCTTCCATCGCTTCGATCCGGGAGACCAGCACGGCCTTCAGCGCCGTTCCCTCGCGTTGCCGGCTGTCGACGAACGCGTCCAGCGCGGCCGCCGCGGTTGCCAGGATCTCGGTCTGCAGCGAGCCGCCGTCCGGTTCGGCCTCCGCAAGCACGCCGGGCCAGCGCAGTACGTCGTGCACCGTCAGCGGCGGCGCGTCGGGAAACCGGTCCCGCACCGAGCGCTGGAGCGCCGCCAGCGTGTCGAGCACGCCCGTGTTCGCCGCCGGCGCCGCGCCGCCCGCCGCCTTGCGGCCGAAGCTGACCCGGCACTCGAGCTTGCCGCGCGCCACGCGCTGGACGATCGCTTCCCGCAGTGCGGGTTCCGCCGCGCGCAGCTCGTCGTTGATGCGGAACTGCAGATCGAGGAAGCGCGAATTCACGCTCCTGAATTCGACCGTGACGGTTCCCGCGTCGGTGTCCGCCGTCTGCACCGCATAACCGGTCATGCTGCTGATCGCCAAGTCGCTTCTCCGTGTTCTTCTTTACAAAAGGATGATTCGTCAACAGAATCCCATTATCACGACGCTCAGGGTGCCATGGCCACGCAAAACAACGCCGCATTGCCGGATGGACTGGAAATCGCCGGTTACCGCATTGTAAAGAAGATAGCGGCCGGCGGTTTCAGCATCGTCTACCTTGCCTACGACGAGGACGGCAACGCCGTCGCGATCAAGGAGTACCTGCCAAGCTCGCTGGCACTGCGCCGTCCGGGCGAACTGGTGCCGGCGATCTCCGGCGAGAACCTGCCGGTGTTCCGGGTCGGCCTCAAATGCTTCTTCGAGGAAGGGCGCGCGCTGGCGAAGATCGCGCACCAGAATGTAGTCAGCGTGCTCAACTTCTTCCGCGCCAACGACACCGTCTACATGGTGATGGCCTACGAGTCCGGCCGCACGTTGCAGGAGCACATCCTGCGCCGCCGGGAAAAGGGCGAGAAGCCGCTGGTATCGGAGCGCTTCATACGGCGCATCTTCAGCCAGGTGATGAATGGCCTGCGCGAGGTGCACACCAACAAGCTGCTTCATCTGGACTTGAAGCCGGCCAACATCTATCTGCGCCTGGACGGCACGCCGATCCTGCTCGATTTCGGCGCGGCCCGGCAGACGTTGCGCGAAGACATGCCGAAGCTGTACCCGATGTACACCCCGGGCTTCGCCGCGCCGGAGCTCTACGGCAAGCACGCGAACCTGGGGCCGTGGACCGACATCTACAGCATCGGCGCATCGATTTTCGCGTGCATGGTCGGCGCCCCGCCGCAGCCGGCCGACCAGCGCAAGCTCAACGACAAGATGGATTCCTATTTCCGCAAGCTTGAGGGCATCTATTCCGCGGAGCTGATCCGGGTGGTGCGCTGGTGTCTGATGACCGATCCGCTGGAACGCCCGCAAAGCGTGTTCGCGCTGCAGAAGGCGTTGCTGAATACCGCGCCGGCGGAACCGGCGCCGGGTGCGCTGAACAAGGCGATGCGCCGGATGAAAGGGCTGTTCGGCAACCTGCGCGCCAAACCGGACCTGAACGTGAACACGATTCAGGAAAGCAGTTTCTGACTTCGACCGATCGGGACAGCATGCGATTCTCCGTCTATCAGGAAAGCCTCATCGGCGGCCGCAAGGTCAACCAGGACCGGATGGGCTACAGCTTCACCCGCGATGCCCTGTTGCTGCTGCTGGCGGACGGCATGGGCGGCCACCTCCAGGGCGAAGTCGCCGCGACCATCGCGATGCAGACCGTCGGCGCACTGTTCCAGGAAAACGCGAAGCCGTACATCCGCAAACCGGAACGGTTTCTGGAAGACAGTTTTTTTGCGGCACATCACGAAATCCATCGCTACCGGGCGGTCAACAAGTTGCCGGAAACGCCGCGCACCACGATCGTCGCCTGCCTGGTGCAGCACAACAGCGCGTACTGGGCGCACTGCGGCGATTCCCGCCTGTACTGGATGCGCGGCGGCCAGATCCTGGCGCGCACCCGCGACCATTCGCGCATCGAAACGCTGATCGCGCAGGGCAGAGTCCCCGCGTCCGAGCGCGCCACGCATCCGGACCGCAACAAGCTGTTCAATTGTCTCGGCGCGCCGAACATGCCGATCGTCGAAATCTCGCGCCGCGCCACCCTTCAGGGCGGCGACCTGCTGCTGCTGTGTTCCGACGGCTTGTGGTCGGTGCTGCCCGATCACGCGCTGGCGCAGCGGCTGCACGACAGCACGATCGTACGGGCGATTCCCGAGATGCTGACCGACGCGGTGCAGATCGCGGGCAAGACGAGCGACAACGCCACCGCGCTGGCAATGATGTGGGAGGGCAGCCAGACCTCTTCCGACGCCTCGACGATCAGCACCCATACGCTGCCGCTCGGCACCGTGACGACGACCATTCAATCGCCGCGTCACGCCGACCTTGAGAGCGCCGATCCGTTCGACGAACGCGACATCGAAAAGGCGATCGACGAGATTCGGGCGGCGATCGTCCGCTCGTCCAGGATTCATGCAAAGGATGAAGAATGACGCAAGCTGATCCCGCCCCGCTGCGCGCCGACGGACGGGCGCCCGATGCGCTGCGTCCGGTGCGGCTGACCCGGGAATTCACCCGCCATGCGGAAGGATCGGTGCTGGTCGAATTCGGCGACACCCGGGTCATCTGCACCGCCAGCATCGAAGACAAGGTGCCCGGTTTCCTGAAGGGCCGCGGCCAGGGCTGGCTCACCGCCGAGTACGGCATGCTGCCGCGCTCCACGCACACGCGAATGGACCGGGAGGCGGCGCGCGGCAAGCAGTCCGGCCGTACCCAGGAAATCCAGCGCCTGATCGGCCGCTCGCTGCGCGCCGCCTTCGCGCTGGACGGCTTCGGCGAACGCACGTTGCATCTGGACTGCGACGTGATCCAGGCCGACGGCGGCACTCGTACCGCGGCCATCACCGGCGCGATGGTCGCTGCGCACGACGCCTTCGCCCGGCTCGTTTCGCAGGGCCTGATCCCCGCGATCCCGCTGCGTCATTTCGTCGCCGCGGTCTCGGTCGGCGTCTATCGCGGCGTGCCGGTGCTCGATCTCGAATACGTCGAGGATTCCGCCTGCGACACCGACATGAACGTGGTCATGACCGACGCCGGCGGTTTCGTCGAAATCCAGGGCACTGCCGAAGGCGAGGCGTTCGACCGGACGGCGATGGACCGGATGCTCGACCTCGCCCAGCGCGGTATCGGCAAACTGATCGTCTTGCAGAAGCAGGCACTCGGCCTGATCTGAGAAGGATGACGCGGTAGAATGCCGGCCGGCCGCCATCGGCCGGCCGGCGTTCGCCGTTCTCGCCGCACCCGCCTTCACTCCTTCACTTCCCCTCATCTCGCTCTCGCCATGGTCCGCACCATCGTCCTCGCCTCCAACAATCAAGGCAAGCTCGCGGAATTTTCCGGCATGCTGGAACCGCTCGGCTTCGCCGTTCATCCGCAGGCGCAGTACGGCGTGCCGGAAGCCGAGGAACCGTATCCTACTTTCATCGAGAACGCACTGACGAAAGCCCGGCATGCCGCGCAGGCGACCGGCCTGCCGGCGCTCGCAGATGATTCCGGCATCTGCGTCGCCGCGCTCGGCAATGCGCCGGGCGTTCTGTCCGCGCGCTATGCGGGCGAGCCGAAATCGGACGCCGCCAACAACCGCAAGCTGGTCGATGCGCTGGCGCTGCACGCCGACAAGTCCGCCTACTACTACTGCGTGCTGGTCTACGTGCGCCATGCGCTCGATCCGCAGCCGATCGTCGCGGAAGCGCGATGGGACGGCGAGATCGTCGCCGTGCCGCGCGGCGAGGGCGGTTTCGGCTATGACGCGCATTTCCTGATTCCGTCGACCGGGCGAACTGTGGCCGAACTGGGTGCTGCCGAGAAGAACCGCCTGTCCCATCGCGGCCAGGCGTTGCGGTTGCTGGTGCGCCGTCTCGGAGAAGAAGTCAGATGATTCCGATCAAGCCGGCGGCACCCGAGCGCGGCCCGGCCGACAGCGCCCGTGCTGCGAATGTCTACCTGCGTCCCGGCAGCTTGCAGCTCCCGGCACTGCCGCCGCTGTCGCTCTACGTGCATTTCCCCTGGTGCGTGCGCAAGTGCCCGTACTGCGATTTCAATTCGCACGAGGCGCGCGGCGATATCCCGGAGGAAAGCTATCTCGCGGCGGTGCGGACGGACATCGAGCAGTCACTGCCGCTGATCTGGGGACGGAAGATCCAGACGGTTTTCATAGGCGGCGGCACGCCGAGCCTGCTGTCGGCAGCCGGGCTCGACCGGTTGCTGTCGGACGTCCGGGCACTGCTGCCGCTGGACGGCGCGGCCGAGATCACGATGGAAGCCAATCCCGGCACCGTCGAAGCGCAGAAATTTCGCGCCTACCGGGACAGCGGCGTGAATCGTCTCTCGCTCGGCATCCAGAGTTTCGACGACCGCCACTTGCGGGCGCTCGGCCGGATCCACGACCGTGGCGAAGCCGAGCAGGCGGCCGCGATCGCCGTCGATACCTTCGACAACGTCAACCTCGATCTGATGTACGCGCTGCCCCAGCAGAGCCTGCGGGAAGCCGAGACCGACATCGAACGAGCGCTCTCGTTCGGCAGCACGCATTTGTCGGCGTACCACCTGACGCTGGAGCCGAACACGTATTTCGCGGTGCATCCGCCGGCCCTGCCCGACGAGGACGCCAGCGCCGACATGCAGGACATGATCGAGGAAAAGCTGGCGACGGCCGGCTACCGGCATTACGAAGTATCGGCGTATGCGAAGCTGGGCAGGGAAGCGCGTCATAACCTGAACTACTGGCGCTTCGGTGACTACCTCGGCGTCGGCGCGGGCGCGCACTCGAAGCTGTCGTTTCCGCATCGCATCCTCCGTCAGGCGCGCTACCGGCAACCGGCCGCCTACATGCGGCAGGTGCAGGCCGGGGCGCCGGTACAGACCGAAGACGAAATCGGCCGCGACGCCCTCGGCTTCGAATTCATGCTGAACGCGATGCGCCTGCATGACGGGGTCGCGACCAATTTGTTCAACGAGCGGACCGGCTTGGCGCTTACGGCGATTCAGCCGGCGCTTGACGAGGCCGAGAACAGGGGGTTGTTGACGCGGGACCATCTGACGATCCGGCCGACGTCCCTTGGCTGGCGCTTCCTGAATGATCTCCAGGAAATCTTCCTGAAAGATTGAACGGCACCGCAGGGCGGAGGCGCGATGCCGGTTGTTATAATGCGGCGCGGGGAAGGTTGGCCGAGCGGTTTAAGGCACCGGTCTTGAAAACCGGCGAGGATGCGAGTCCTCCGTGAGTTCGAATCTCACACCTTCCACCATCCGGCGCCACATGCGTTTTTTCCGGTGCGCAAACACCCCCTGCAAGTTCTTCTTTCATCCCGTCCGCGGTAGCGCAACTTTCACGGACGGGATGCTTGTTGCCGGCGGAGTCGCCGGAATTTACTTCGATGCAGACTCGCTCAACTGCTTGAGATTGTCGAGCCCCGCTTTGTAGACGGCCGAGATCGTGTCGGTCGCCGTTTTGTCGTTCTCTTTCTCGCCGGGATTGTCGCCGGTGTTCTTCCGCTTGAAGTGCCCTGACCAGGTAACTTTGCTCTTGCCCTTCCCGGTAGACTGCACGGCGATGGTGGAGGCATAGTCGCTCACGGGAAGCACGCCTTCGACGATCCGATAGCGGTAGTTTTTCCCGGCATCATTCATCTTCAACAGTTCTTCCTTGATCGTTCCGCCGTCCTTCAGCGTCAGCAGGCGTACCGCCCCGGCACGGTTGTTCTTGCCCGAAACGATCTCGTCCTTGGCTACCGCCGGATGCCAAGTATCCAGACCGCCGAAGTTTTTCACGCGTTTCCATACCTCGGACGCCGGCGCGTCGACCTGCACGCTTTCGGTGACCTTCAACACGGGCGCTGCCGCGAGAGCGGTCCCGAGAGTAAAGGAAAATACGGCAACGATGCTAGCGGGTAAAAGTCTCATGTCTCTTCCTGATATTGTTGTCTTCGGTCAATGGAAATGCCTCTCGATTACGGACAGGCAGCCGATTGTTGCCGGCCGGCTCAGTCTAGCATGCATTGCCAGCTACACAATTTTGTTGCTGGTAATCAAAGCGGCGCCCCAACAGAATCGCGAGTCCGGGTGGGCAGAATCCGACAATAGATAAGCGGACGTGCGGAAATAAAAAAACCCGATGCCAAGGGGACAGGCACCGGGTGGAATCCTTCCACGGGCGGAGAGGAAGGAGAAGATGAGGCTCGACAAAACAAGGATACCGGCATTCCACTGGGATGCCGGCAAGCAGGCTGCTTGGTTTCTGCTGTTACAGAAAAGTTACGATGTGTGAATACACCGTGTCAGGGTCGCGGCAAGCGCGCGCCGTTCCGGCAGGGGCGCATGCCTTTCATCGATACGGAAACCGACCCGTCAACTGCGTCAGCGTCATCGGACGCATGCGATCGGCATGCCGACGATTCGTCCTAGTGCCAGAGCAAGTCGAACAGTTCCCCGATCAGGAACATGGAGCCGAATACCGCGACCACGGCGACCAGAAGCAGTTCCAGAAGATAATAGAAATTGGAATGTACCGGCGGCACCTTGCCACGGTGAGCGTCGGACAAATGCGGCACATGAAAGTCATGAAGTTTCATCGTCTCGCTCCTGATCTGGTGAAGCCTGCTTTCAGTATAGGCCGCGAATCCAAACTGGCAATACCGCTTCATGAGATCGTGGGCCGGGCGGCGAAAAGGTGCAAAGAACGGAGACGGTATCCGGGGCGGGATGCGAACGAGGGAGCAATCGAGGGGTGACGCGAACTGCCGCGAGTCGTTTGAAAATCGCCCGCGCGCCCGATTTCGGTCTCGCCATATTCGCCTTGGCATCCGGCGAGCAGGAGTTTCGGGCGACATTGCCGTCCATTCGCTCAGCTAACGCCGCTTTCGGCGGCGTCGCGCTCTGCAAAAGCGGCCCTTATTCTCGGGTCGAACTCAAACCACTCGCAACGGTTTTTGAACAGACTCTTGAATTTGCCGCGAACGGTCTTGCCGAGGCCGCGCCATTGCGCTCGGATCGTGCGGCGAACCCAAGCAAAACGGGAAAGGATGCGAGGAAGGCGATGCGCGCAGAGTATCGGCGCTCATCGTGCCGGGTGAACCGGCTTGGGGGCGAGGGTGACAGTGCTGCAATTCGGCAAGCGGCATGCACATCGGAAAGCTACCGGGTGCGGCCTTCGCGGTGCCATCGTCACGCTCGCCGCAGGTATGGCGATGCGGTAACGACGGCAGCCGCGACAACCAAAAGACGCACGAATCCGATGTTTCTTGTTCTCAGGGAAGCGTACCCGCCGGCATGCTGCCGGAATCAGGCATGTCGACCATTACGGCACCGGAAGATACGGCGGCCTTGTCTGCGCGGCCGGCGCGCCGGTCTGCCGAGGAGCGGACTTCGGTGCGCCGTTCTTTCATGCGGCGCTCGCGGAACTGGGTCAGCTGATAACTGGCTTCTTCGTAGCTGTTTTCAGGGAGGGACATGATCGACTCGCTTTCCTCGATATATTGATTGGTGTTCTGTTGATGATGTTCCAGGATGCTGTTGCCGCCGGGATGTTTCCGATGGAGAACACATTGTATGCCCGAAACGGTCTTGCGGTTTGATCGGCGTCTAGAGAGGCGTCGGCGGCGTATCGCGCCGGGGAAATTTCGTGCCTGTAACCGCCGGTAAATCTTCCCGTCGCGGAAAGTGTCACTGCCTATAATGCAATGCATCCATAAGGCAGACTTCATTTCATGAAAAGCACTCTGAGAACCTTCGCGTCCTGCATCGGCCTCGCTGCCGTGCTCGGAGGTTGCGCAGTCTATGAACCGCAACCGATCTACCGGGCCACCACGGAAGTGCGCCCGCTGGCAGTCGAGACGTACCCGCAGAACCCCGTTTATGTCGCGCCCGCTCCGGTTTATGTCGAGCCTGCGCCGGTGTACGTGACGCCGCCGATCACCTTCGGCCTGAACTTCTGGTCCGGCCCGAGTCACTGGCATGGCTACGGCCATCCATGGGGACATGGACATTCCTGGGGGCGCGGACGCTGGTGATCCATGCTCGCCGAGCACGGTCCGGGACAGAATCGGGGATCGGTCTTCCGCCTGCATGGCGGCAAACGGATCAATCCTCGATTCTTTTCGAGATGCCGCGCAGCAACGCCAGAATCACCAGGGCGAATACCGCACTTAGAAGCGCCGTGGCTTCCCGCCCCATGCCGGCGGCGATCCCGACCGCGCAGGTGAGCCAGACGCTGGCCGCAGTCGTCAGTCCGCGCACTTCTTCCTTGTCGCTGATCTTCAGGATCGTCCCGGCGCCGAGAAATCCGATGCCCGAAATCACGCCTTGCAGAATACGGCTTGCGGCGTCTTCCGACATGCCGATCTGCAGCGGAACCATGATGAACAGTGCCGATCCCAGCGCCACGAGCATGTGGGTGCGCAAACCGGCCGCGCTGCCGTGGGTCTCGCGCTCCAGGCCCAGCATGCCGCCGAGCGCTACCGCGATCGCCATGCGCAGCAAGGCCTGCGTGGCAGCACGCACGTCGGGAATATCCGAAAATTCCTGTCGAACGACGTCCAGGACTTGATGCCAGACGTTATCCATCGCATGTCATCCGGTTCGTTGGTGAGCGATATCGAGAAGGCAGCGTAGGGCCAGGCGCCGGGGAGCGTTTTACGGCTGCGCAAGATTCGTGAGCCGCGAGCCGAGCCGGCGACGCAGGCGCGGCGGCAAGGCGTTCCGCCGCGATACGCGTTAACCTGATCGCCCGATCGAAAGGCAATTCATGAAGGACGCTGCATGAAGGACGCCGCATTTCCCGTGCTGTTGATCATGCTGGGCCTGGCCTGGCTTCTCAAGAGCCTCGACTGGCTGCCCGACGTGCACTGGCTCTGGATTCTTGGACTGGCCGGCACCGGCGTGGCAATCCTGTTGCTTGACGGCATCACGAAATCGTCGATCGTGTCCGGACCGCTCCTGATCCTGGCCGGTTTCATGGCTTTCTTCTACCAGTACTACCACCTCGGCTGGCGCTTCATCATCCCGATCATGCTGATCTGCGCCGGCGCACTGATGCTTGTTGCCCGCTCGCCCTTGGTGCCGGCAACGCGTGCACGGCAGCGGCTGGGCAGCGCCGGAACGGAGCGGGACTCGAATGGATGAAACCCTGTCGGCGGCGGCGATGGCGGCGGGGTTGTCCTGGGCGAGCGGCCTGCGCCTTTACATGGCGCTGTTCGTCGCCGGCTGGCTGGGCCGGCTCGGCTGGATCGATCTGTCACCGTCGCTGGCACCTCTGGAATCGACCTGGGTGCTGGTGGTAACCGGC
Organism: Burkholderiaceae bacterium; assembly: GCA_051955575.1. Taxonomy (GTDB): domain Bacteria; phylum Pseudomonadota; class Gammaproteobacteria; order Burkholderiales; family Burkholderiaceae_D; genus JBQCGO01. The sequence continues at coordinate 7,705 of JBQCGO010000210.1, read as the reverse complement.
CTGCTGACGCTGGCGGAATTCCTGGCCGACAAGATTCCCGGGTTCGATTCGATCTGGGATGCCGTTCATACCTTCATTCGCATTCCTGCCGGAGCCATTCTCGCCGCGGCCTCGTTCGGGCATATGGATCCGGCCTGGACTACCGCGGCCGCAATCGCGGGCGGCACGTTCGCCGCCGGCGCCCACGCGACCAAGGCCGGCAGCCGGGCGCTGGTCAACCTTTCCCCCGAACCGTTCAGCAACTGGACCGCGTCCTTTTCGGAAGATGCCGTCGTCGCCGGCGGCTTGTGGGCCGCATTCTTCCACCCGCTGGCACTGTTCGTTTTTCTGATCCTGTTCTTCGCCGTGGCGCTGTGGCTGCTGCCGAAACTCTGGCGCGGCGTCCGCTCACTCTTCCGCAGGCGAGCACGATGATGCTGCGTCAATCCCTGCGCATGACCTGGCGCGACTGGCGGGCGGGCGAACTGCATTTCCTCGTGATCGCGCTGATCGTCGCGGTGGCTGCGCTGGCTTCGGTCGGGTTTTTCGTCGATCGCATGCGCGCTGGTCTGGTGCGCGACGCCAGCCAGTTGCTCGGCGCCGATCTGGTGCTGAGCGCCGACCATCCGCTGGACGGTTCCTGGCGCAGTGAAGCCATCCGGCGCGGTCTCGTCGTTGCGCGCACCGTAGTGTTTCCCAGCATGGCCGCCGCCGGTCGGGGCGACGGCCTGCGCGCGCAGCTCGCCGCGCTGAAAGCCGTCTCGCCCGGCTATCCGCTGCGCGGCACGCTCAAGCTCGCCGGCCCGAACGGCACGGAAGTCCCGACGCGCAAAACGCCTGACGTTGGCACCGTCTGGGTCGATCCCGCGCTGCTGACTGCGCTGCGCGCGCAGGTCGGCGACACGCTGCACCTGGGCGATGCCGCGTTCCGGATCGCGCGCGTCATCGCGATCGAACCCGACCGCGGCAATGCCTTCGTCAACTTTGCGCCGCGTGTGATGTTCCCGCTGGCCGATCTCGATGCGACCGGATTGATCCGGCCCGGGTCGCGGGCCACCTATCGGCTGCTGGTCAATGGTCCGCCGCCGGCGGTCGCGGCTTTTCGGGAATGGGCACAAGCGCGCATCGATCAGAACGCGGTGCGCGGCATGCGCGTCGAGTCGCTCGACAGCGGCCGCCCCGAGATGCGCGCCACGCTCGACCGCGCCCACCGCTTCCTGTCGCTGGTCGGCCTGCTGGCGGCGATGCTGGCCGCGGTGGCGATCGCGATGGCGGCGCGCCGCTTCGTGCTACGTCATCTCGACGCGTGCGCGATGCTGCGCTGCCTGGGCCTGACCCAGCGCCGGATGACGGCGATGTTCCTGATCGAGTTCGCGCTGATCGCGCTGGCCGGCAGTGGCGCCGGCGTGGCGGCCGGCTATGTCGCGCATTTCGGCCTGCTGCGGCTGCTCGCCGGCTTCATCGCCACCGATCTGCCGCCGGCCGGGCCGCTGCCGGCGGTGCAGGGCCTCCTGGCCGGGATGATTCTGCTGCTCGGTTTCGCGTTGCCGCCGCTGCTGCAGTTGCGCGACGTGCCGCTCACGCGCGTCATCCGGCGTGAATCGTCACCGCCGAAACCGATGGCGCTGGCGACCTACGGCATCGGGTTGATCGCCTTCGGCGCGCTGCTGCTCTGGCAGGCGGGCGACGCCAGGCTCGCCGCCTACACGGCCGGTGGCTTCCTCGGCTGCGCGGCGGTGTTCGCCGTCCTTGCGCACGCCGGTCTCGTCTTGCTGAAAACCGTGCGCGAAAAGCTGCCGTCTCCCGCCTGGCGCTTCGCCGTCACTGCCCTGCAGCGCCGGCCGGGCGCCACTGTCCTGCAGGCAGTCGCGCTCGCTCTGGGCTTGATGGCGCTGCTGCTGCTGACAGTAGTGCGCGGCGACCTGATCGGCGCCTGGCGCGCGGCCACGCCGGAGGATGCGCCGAACCGTTTCGTCATCAACATCCAGCCCGACCAGAAGGCGGACGTGGCGGCAATGCTGAAGCAGGGCGGCGTCGCCGACGCGCCGCTGTATCCGATGATCCGCGGCCGCCTGGTGGCCGTCAACGGTGCGGCGGTCACCGCGGACACCTACCACGACGACCGTGCGCGGCGGCTGGTCAATCGGGAGTTCAACCTGTCCACCATGCGCGATCCGCCGCCGCAGAACCGAATCGTCGCCGGCCGCTGGTTCGACGATTCGAAACCCGAGGCCTCGGTCGAGCAAGGGCTTGCGGACACGCTTGGTCTGAAGCTCGGCGACCGGCTGCGCTTCGACGTCGCCGGCGAAAAGGTCGATGCGACCGTCACCAGCCTGCGCAAGCTCGACTGGGGTTCGCTGCAGGTGAATTTCTTCGTGATCCTGAATCCGTCGGCCGTCGCCGATCTGCCGCAGTCGTGGATCACCGCATTCCGGCTGCCGCCCGAGAATGCGACGCTGGTCAACCGCCTGACCGCGGCCTTCCCGAACCTGACCGTGCTGGACGTCGGCAATATCGTGCGGCAGATCCAGTCGGTGCTCGACCAGGTCATCACGGCAGTCGAGTTCCTGTTCCTGTTCGCGCTGGCATCCGGGCTGCTGGTCCTCTACGCGGCGCTCGCCGGCTCGCAGGATCAGCGCATGCGCGAAGCCGCACTGCTGCGCGCGCTGGGCGCGACGCGACGGGAGCTGCAGCGATCCCAACGGATCGAATTCCTGCTCGTCGGCGGCATCGCCGGGTTGCTCGCCGCAAGCGGCGCGGCGGCCGTCGGCTGGGCGCTCGCGCGGCAGGTGTTCAACTTCGACTGGACCTTTTCGCCGGTTCTCTGGATCGCCGGCGCGCTGCTGGGCGCGGCGTGTGCACTGGCCGGCGGCTGGCTCGGGCTGCGCAACGTGCTCGAGCGCACGCCGATGACTACCCTGCGCGAAGCCTGAAGCGATTCACCGCTCAATCGAGACCGTGATTGCGCGCCCGCGACGCGGCATGGATGCGGAGGCGGCCGAGCGCGATCGCCGTTGCTTCGCTCGCGGCCAGTTCCGCATGCGTCTTCCGATGACATGCCGCACCGAGGCGGACCATTGCCGCCAACGCATCGGCGCCGATCGCCGGCGCAATCGCGGCGAGCTGCGACAGGTATTCGTTGAACAGCGCATTCCACGGCAGCGAGGCATCGGCATCGCAGTCATGCACCATCCGCAGGATCCTGTCCCGGTCCGCCTCCATGTTTTCCTCCGTTTCGCGATGTCTCATGCGATGCAAGGCTATCCGCTCAATGTGACGTCGATGTGACGCCGGGTTTCCGCTGCGCCGGGGGGCGCGACGCGCAAGCAACGGATTGCCCGGCGTCCATATGACTGAAGTCAACATCCGGCGCGCTTGTGTCCCGGCCGCAATCTTCTGCCGGTATGGTGTCGGCAGGCAGCGATGATCGGAGGAAAACAAGCAATCATGGAAAAAACGATCCTTACCTACGGTACCTTCGATATGTTCCACATCGGCCATCTGCGACTGATCGAACGGCTCAAGACCATGGGCGACCGGCTCATCGTCGGCGTCTCGACCGACGAATTCAATGCGCTCAAGGGAAAGAAGACGCTGATTCCGTACGAGCAGCGCGCCGAGATCGTCGCAGCGGTCCGGCACGTCGACATGGTGATCCCGGAGACATCGTGGGAGCAGAAGGTCGAAGATATCGGAGCGTACCGGGTCGACGTGTTCGCGATGGGCAGCGACTGGCGCGGCAAGTTCGATTTCCTGAAGGAATACTGCGACGTCGTCTATCTCGAACGCACCGACGGCATTTCGTCGACGCAGTTGAAGAATTCGCTGAAGAACCTGCTGCGGGTCCCGAAGGAGGAAATCCTGCGCGCGCTGGAAGTGCTCGAACAACTCAAACGCGACTTCGAATAACCGCGCGGCGCCGAAGGGGAAAGAAGGGAAAACAACGTGGAAAAACTCAAACGCAAACTGATCCACAGCCTGATGCTGCCGGTCTACTGGGGCGCCCACCTGGTGCCGAAGGACCCGCAGGTATGGACCTTCGGCGCCTGGTTGGGCAAGAAGTACAACGACAATCCGAAATACCTGTTCGAGCACGTCAATCGTCACCAGCCCGAGGTGAAGGCCGTCTGGCTCACCACCAGCGACGACACCCGGCGGCTGGTGCGGTCCAAGGGATACCGCTGCCATCATCCTCTCAGTCCGGCTGGACTCTACTACTCGCTGCGCTCCCGCGTGAACGTGTTTTGCGTGAGCCAGGGGAAGGACACCCACATGCTGTGGCCGCACAAGATCAACGTCAACCTGTGGCACGGCATCCCGTTGAAGAAGATCGAGTTCGACAACCGGATCTCGGGCGCGGCGGACGAGTCCGCATCGCTGGCGCGGCGACTCAAGGACCGGCTGTATCCGTTCCTCGCACGCCGCGCGCCGGACAATCTTGTCATCGCTTCCTCGCTCGACGAGAAGAAATCGCTGGTAACTGCGTTTCGCATCGACGCCGACAACATCGTGATCGACGGCTCGCCGCGGCTCGATGCGTTCTACCTGCAGCCGCAGGCGCCGCGCCAGCATCGCAACATCCTGTACATGCCGACGCACCGCAACGAGGGAGAGCTGAACGTCACCGACCTGCTGATGCGCGAGCTCGACGTCCTGGACGCCGCGCTCGACGGCGCCGGCTGCACCTTCTTCGTCAAGCTCCATTTCTACAATCTGCACGAGGCGAAGACCCCGCGGACATACCGGAACATCGTGTTCCTGACCGATGAGATGATCGAGCAGGACATCTACTCGTTCCTGCCCAAGGTCGACCTGCTGATCACCGATTATTCGAGCGTGTATTTCGACTTCCTGCTCGCGGACCGGCCGATCATCTTCGCGCCGTTCGACTTCGAGCAGTACCTCGCCAAGGACCGTGAGCTGTACTACGACTATGACGAGGTCACCCCGGGACCGAAGTGCCGCGACTGGAACGAGGTAGTGCACTGGATCCGCCGCTTCATCGACGATCCGACGCTCTACCGCGCCGAGCGCGAGACCCTCAGGAACCGCTTCCACCAGTACCAGGACGGCCGGAATTGCGAGCGAGTGGTCAAGACCATCTTTGCGCTGCAGGAAACCCGGCCGGTCTGGTGGGGCTTGCGCAAGGCAGGCTGACCAGGAACTCCTTTCGGCAAGGAGCGGCGCCCCGTCCGTCGTCAATGCTTCAGTATGTGCCTGGTCGCGATGACGACGAACTTGATTTCGTAGAAGTGCGTCGCCAGAAAATAGGTCGACAGGAAGGCCGCCATGTAAAACGACGGCGGATGCCGGTCGGACCACTTCAGGATCGGCCGGGCGATATACCGCCGCACCGGCTCCGTGGCGGCGATGATCACCAGCACCGCGCCCAGCGCGGCGCCGGCCAGGATGTCGGTCGGGTGATGGAGGCCGAGGTAGATGCGCGGCAGGCAGATGAAGATCGCGGCATAGAGGATGGCGATGATGCCGACGCGGCGCGAGGCCAGAAAGATGCCGACCGCGATGGCGAACCACAGCATTGCGTGGTCGCTCGGAAACGCGCTCCAGTCTTCCAGGTACTGCGTCGGATCGCCTTGCGGATAGTGCAGCGGCAGCGCAGGGTTGTAGACCGGCCGATTGCGAAACGGCAGGACGTTGACCATCAGCCGCGCCGTGGCCAGCGCCAGCAGGCCGCCCACGATCGCCATCATTGCGATTTCCCGGCGCCGCTGTTGTTCCGGCCCCGGCTGGAACCAGACCCACCACAGCAGGCTCATCAGCAGCACGCCCTTGAACAGGTAGAACTGGGACAGGACCGCCACCGCGCCGTCGAACGCCGGCCAGCGGAAGGCGAACTGGTTGAAGAAGGTCAGGCCTGCCGCGTCGAACGCATTCATCGGTTGTTTCCTCCCTGTGGCGAAGGCCTTGCGCGCGGTGTGATCCTGCGGCCGGCCGAAATTTGTTTTTCGTCATTTTCATTCCGCCGGGAAATAATGCTTTGCTCCATATCAATGATTTCGGATGTCGAAGTCTCAGGGAACGAAAAAGCCGTAATCGAAGCGAAACGGCAGCGTATCGCCCGCGCACCGGCCACTTTCCGGGAGCCCGCCCGACACTGCGTTGCGCTATCATCGCCCCATGCAGATTCAAGACCCCGACCAGCCGACGCTGTACGAGATGCTCGGCGGCGATGCCGGCGTGCGACGACTCGTCGACCGCTTCTACGACCTGATGGAACTCGAACCGGAATTCGCCGGATTGCGTGCGCTCCATCCGACGACCACCGAAGGCTCGCGCGACAAGCTGTACTGGTTCCTTAGCGGCTGGTCGGGCGGCCCCGATCACTACATCGAGCGGTTCGGCCATCCGCGCCTGCGGATGCGCCACATGCCGTTTCCGATCGCCACGTCGGAGCGCGACCAGTGGTTACGCTGCATGGCGCTGGCGATGCAGGATGTCGAACTGCCGGAAGCATTGCAATTGCGGTTGATGCAGTCGTTCTACCAGACCGCGGACTGGATGCGGAACCGTCCGGATTGACGGAGGCGGCGGACCGGATGCCGCGTTCTGCGGAGGCGGCCGTGCAGCTCTCCGCAGGATTTCATTCTCTTTCTCGAGGCGGCCGCCGTCGGCCGTAGCTTATGTCGTCGCATCTCGAATTCATCGTTCTGCTGTGTTGCGCGGTCGCGGTCATCGCGCTGCAACTGGTCCACTTGTTCCGCGGACGCGGCGGCATCGATCTCGCTCCCCATCTGGACCGGCTCCAGGAAAGCACGCATCGTCACCATCTCGAAACCGCCGAGCGCACCGAGCGCGCGCTGCGCGGCGAACTGCAATCAACCGCGCAGGGCACGCGCCAGGAGCTGAGCGGCAATTTCGGCCAGCTGCAGCAGACCCTCGCGACCCAATTGCATACCGTCGCGACGCTGCAGAACAAGCAGATCGACGGCTTCGCCCAGCAGCTCGCCAAGCTGGCCGAGGCCACGACGCAGCAGCTCGACGGCATGCGCCAGGCGATCGCGGTGCAGGCGCAGAGCGGCCGGGAAGAGCAGGCGCTGTCGCTCAAGCGCTTCGCCGACACGCTGAACCAGACGCTCGGCATGCTCACCGAATCGAACGCGCAGCGCATGGCCGAGGTCCGCGCGACGCTGGAAGAAAAGATCCGCGACCTGCAGCAGGACAACGGCAAGCGACTCGAAGAGATGCGCCGCACCGTCGACGAGAAGCTGCACGCGACGCTCGAACACCGGCTCGGCGAATCGTTCAAGTTGGTGTCCGACCGACTGGAAAAGGTGCATCAGGGCCTGGGCGAGATGCAGCAGCTGGCGGTCGGCGTCGGCGACCTGAAGCGCGTGCTGACCAACGTCAAGAGCCGCGGCACCTGGGGCGAGGTGCAGCTGGAGATGCTGCTGGAGCAGATGCTCACGCCCGACCAGTACGCGCGCAATGTCGAGACGATCCCGGGTACCGGCGAGCGCGTCGAGTTCGCGATCCGCCTGCCGGGCACCGACGGCGGCGGCCCCGTGTGGATGCCGATCGACGCCAAGTTTCCGAAGGAACAGTACGAGCGGCTGTGCGATGCGGCCGAGCGCGCCGACGGCGACGGCGTGACGCTGGCCGGCCGCGAGCTGGAGCGCGGCGTGCGCGTCGAGGCCAAGAGCATCGCGCAGAAATACCTGTCGCCGCCGCTGACGACCGACTTCGCGATCCTGTTCCTGCCGACCGA
>JBQCGO010000209.1:0-8264 GCA_051955575.1 Burkholderiaceae bacterium | reverse complement strand
AGCGGCGCAAGTACCTTGAAGAGAACGTCGGCGCGGGCGACGTCGCGCTGACGCCGGAACAGTGCCGGCGACTGGCCGGCATGTTCCCGCCGGAGGCGGTGGCCGGGCAGCGCTACAACGACGCCGGCATGGCGTCGATCGACCGCTGATCCGCCGCAGCGACGGCGACCGCGCCCGAAGCGAGTTTTTCGGCGACAATCGCCGGATGCGTCCCGCCGATCCCGTCACTGCCGATTCCGCCGTCGATTCCACGCCATCCGTCTCGCCGGAAGCCGCCGCGCCGTCGGCCGCGACGACCGTCGTGCTGACGCTGCTGTCGCTGGCCGCGTTCGCCGGCAATTCGCTGCTGGCGCGCGCGGCACTGCGCGACACCGCGGTCGACCCGGCAGCCTTCACCGCGATCCGGCTGGTTTCCGGCGCGCTGACACTGTGGCTGATCGTCCGCCTGCGCCGCAAGGCGACCGCACCGGAAGGCAGCTGGCGCTCCGGCTTCGCGCTGTTCGCCTACGCAGCCACCTTCTCGCTCGCCTATCGCACGCTGTCCGCCGGCACCGGCGCGCTGCTGCTGTTCGGCGCAGTCCAGATGTCGATGCTCGCCATCGCGCTGGCGCGCGGCGAGCGGCTGCGCGGCCGGCAAGTCGTCGGCATCGTCTGCGCGTTCGCCGGCCTCGTGATCCTGTACCTGCCCGGCCTGTCGGCGCCGCCGCTCGGCGGCTCGCTGCTGATGGCCTGCGCCGGCACCGCCTGGGGCGTCTACTCGCTGCGCGGCAAGGGCGTCGCCGACCCGATCGCCGCGAGCGCCGGCAATTTCCTGCGCGCCGCGCCGTTCGCGGTGGCGCTGGCCGCAATCATGCCGTCCGGCTTCCAGGTCGATGCGGCCGGCGCCGTCGATGCGATCCTCTCCGGCACGCTGACCTCGGCCGTGGGTTACGTCATCTGGTACACCGCGCTGCGCGGCCTGCGCGCCACCAGCGCCGCCACCGTGCAACTGGCGGTTCCCGTGGTGGCCGCGATCGGCGGCGTGCTGTGGCTGCGCGAAGTGCCGGAACCCCGGCTCGCGGTGGCGACGCTGGCCATCCTCGGCGGCATCGCGCTGGTCGTGCTGCGTCCCGCCGGCGGCCGCTGAGGCCGGGCGCGGCATGAACCTGTCGCTGCTCAAGCTGTACGACGCGCTGCGCAGCTCGTTCTGGTTCCTGCCGGCGGTGATGGCGGTCTTCGCGGGGGCCGCGGCGTTCGGCGTCGTGGCCGTCGATCATCATGCCGGCGACGGCTGGCTGCCGGACATCGGCCTGGTGTGGTCCGGCGGTGCCGAAGGCGCGCGCAGCGTGCTGACCGTGATCGCCGGCTCGGTCATGACGGTGGTCTCGATCGTGTTCTCGGTCACTGTCACCGCGCTGGCGCAGACGTCCTCGCACTACGGTCCGCGTGTGCTGCGCAACTTCACGTCGGACCGCGGTAACCAACTCGTGCTCGGCACCTTCGTCGGGACCTTCGTCTACTGCCTGCTGGTGCTGCGCACGGTGCGCTCCGAAGACGCGCTGGTGTTCGTGCCGTACATCGCGGTCAACCTCGGCATCCTGCTCGCGCTCGCCTCGCTCGGCGTGCTGATCTACTTCATTCACCACATCTCGCAAAGCATCCAGGCCGAGGTGCTGATCGCGGACATCGGTGTCTCGTTCCAGCGGCTGATCCCGGTCCTGTTCCCGGCACGGCTCGGCGATCCAGTGTGCGAAGAAGGCGCTGCGCAGCCTGACGAAGCGGCATGGAACCGCGCGGCCTGCGTCGACTCGCGCGCCACCGGCTACATGCAGCGGATCGACGACGATCGCCTCATCGACGTCTCGACCCGCTACGACGTGGTGATCCGGTTGGAATGCCTGCCGGGCGAATTCGTCGCCGACGGCAGCGTGCTCGCGCGCGTGCTGCCGGCCGCCCATGCGTGCGACAACACATGCGACAACACGTGCGACGAACTGCTCGACGGGCTGCGGGCCTGTTTCAGCATCGGCCGGCATCGCACGCCCGACCAGGACGCGCTCTACCCGATCCAGCTACTGGTCGAGATCGCCGCGCATGCGCTCTCGCCCGGCATCAACGAGCCGTTCACCGCCATGACCTGCATCGACTGGATCGGCGCCGGACTGCGGCAGGCGGCGCTGCGGGGCCGGCCGCCTTCGCTGCGTCGCGGCGCCGACGGCCGGTTGCGCGTGGTCGCCTGCCCGGTCACCTTCGGCCGCATGCTGGAAACCGCCTTCGGACAGATCCGGCTGTACGGCGCCTCGAATCCCGAGGTCGTATTGCGGGCGCTCGACGTGATCGCCGACCTGGCGCCGCTCCCGTGCCGCGACGACGACCGCCGGGCGCTGCGCGAACAGGCGCGCCTGTTCGGGGACGATGCGGCGCGCGAGGCCACCCCGACCGATCGCGACCGGCTGGCGCGGCGGGTGGTGCAGGTGATGCAGGCGCTGCGCGATCCGGAATCGGCGCGCATCGAGACGTAGGAAAACACGAACGCCGGCAGCGGCATCGGCCGCGTCTCGTGCAACCGGCCGGTCCCCTCGAACCCGTATCGGCCGCTCCGGCGATGTCTTCCTATCAAATGAACTGAAGGACTTATCGGCTTCTGTTCTGATCTTTTCGCCAACACCCGCGGCAATAAGATGGCATCGCTGGGTCGGCCCCGCCATGCCGTCGGTCTCCGAACCCGCCCACCGTAGGCTCAGGAGAAACGATCATGGAACTGCAGAACCATCCGAATTGCCGTCCGTTTGTCGAAGCCGGACGATTGACCCAGCTCGACGCCTGGTATGAGGAAGGCCGCAACATTCTGTGGATGATGCTGAAGGGCGATCCGCGTCCCAGCTTCAATCTGACGATGCTCGGCGAGATCGCCGAACTGCGCCGGGCGGTGCTGGAAACCGGTATGCGCGTGGACTTCTGGGTCACGGGCTCCAGCGTGCCGAACATCTACAACGTGGGCGGCGATCTGGCCTACTTCGCGAGCCACATCCGCGACGGTGACCGCGACGGCATGCGCAAGTATGCGCATGCCTGCATCGATGCGATTTACCACGCGATGACCGGCTTCGAAGTCGGCGCCGTTTCGATCGCGATGGTCGAAGGCAGCGCGCTGGGCGGCGGTCTCGAATGCGCGCTCGCGCACAACTACGTGCTCGCACAGAAAGACGCGAAGATGGGATTCCCCGAGATCGCGTTCAACATGTTCCCGGGCATGGGCGCCTACTCGTTCGTCTCGCGCATGGCCAGCATGCGATTGGCCGACAAGCTGATCATGAGCGGAGAAACGCATACCGCCGAGTGGTTCGCGCGGGAAGGCCTGGTCAACCATGTGTTCGATGCCGGCAACGCCTACCGCTCGGTGCGTACGCTGGTCGACGAGGTACGCCCGAAGCTGCAGGGCTGCCGGGCAATGATCAAGGCCAAGCAACGCGTGCTCGGCATCACGCGCGCCGAGCTCATCGACATCACGAACGAATGGGTCGATACCGCATTCGAGATCGGCGAACACGATCTCGCGCACATGGAGCGCCTGGTTGCGCTGCAGGACAAGCGGCTCTCGAAGACGGCCACCGTACTGCGGGCAGCCTGACGTTGCACACAAGCCATACGCCGGCGTTACCTCACTAGCGGGCAACGCCGGCGCAGTCGGTCTTCGTTTATTTCACCACGCGCAGCGGTCGTTGCGCCAGCCACCACGCCGCCATCTGGTCCGCCGGCATCGGTTTGGCATACAGATAGCCCTGCCCGTAGTCGATGCCGATCTCTTTCAGGAACCTGGCCTGTTCCTTCGTCTCGACACCTTCGGCCACCACCTTCATCTGCAACTGACGCGCCACCGCCGCCATCGACCGCAGCAGGCGCTGCGCGCGCGTGTCGGCGTGGATCGACTGGATGAAGCTGCGGTCGAGCTTGAATGCGGCCAGCGGCAGCCGCGAGAGCTGCGACAACGACGAATAGCCGGTGCCGAAATCGTCGAGGTGGATCATCGCGCCTGTGCGGCGGAACTTGTCGAGCAGATCCACCACGACGGCCTCGTCCTCGATCACGCAACTTTCGGTGATCTCCAGGTCGAGCAGCGATACCGGTTGATGCGCCGCGTCGAGCGCCGCCGCGAAGTCCTCGACGATCGACGGGTGCCGCAACTGTCTCGCCGAGACATTCACGGCGATGCGCAAGTCCACTCCCTGCGTTTTCCAGGCACTGGCCTGTCGCGCAGCCGCTTCCATCACCCACTTGCCCATCGGCACGATCAGTCCCGACTCTTCCGCATACGGAATGAAATTGTCCGGAGCGATCGTGCCGCGTTGCGGGGAGTGCCAGCGTATCAACGCTTCGACACTGTCCACCGCGCCTGTTTTCATGCAACGCTTGGGCTGGTAGTACAACTCGAACTGCTGCTCTTCCAGCGCACGGCGCAGGTTCGTGTCGAGCCAGACGAATTCGCTCACCTTGAGATTCATCTCCGGCGAGAAGAACCGGTCCGTATTTCGGCCCGCTTCCTTGGCCGCGTACATTGCGATGTCGGCGTTACGCACCAGATCTTCCTGCGTGGCGCCATGTTCGGGGTACAGCGCGATGCCGATCGAACAGCTCGAGTAAATCGCATCGTGGCGGCAGTGAAACGGTTTCTTGACCAGTTCCTGTATCCGCTTGCTGATTTCTTCCGCCGATCGGGCGCCGCCTTCTCCGACCAGCACCAGGAATTCGTCGCCGCCGAACCGGGACAGGACATCCTCTCCCCGAAGACAGGCACGGATCGCTTGACTGGCTTCCCGGATCAGGTCGTCGCCCACCAGATGACCGTAGTAATCGTTGACTTTCTTGAAGTTGTCCAGGTCGATGAACATCAAGGCGAACTCGTCGCCTTGCGCCAGCGCCGCCTCGATGACCTGCTGGATCGCATAGCGGTTCGGCAGTCCGGTCAGGGTGTCGTTGTTGGCCAGTTGGATCAGCTTTTGCTTGGCAGCCTTTTCCTCGGTCACATCGGTACCCGAGCAGACCAGGAAGCGCTCCTTCTCGCCGCTGCCGCTGTCGACGAGCTTGTTGCGCCAGAGGATATGCCGCACGCCATTCTTCGTACGGATCGGACGCTCGGTCTCGAACGACTCCATGGACTGGAAGAAGCCGCGTATGTTGCCGCGGATCGCCGCCAGGTCCTCCGGCATCATGAACATTTCCAGCGCATCCTTGCCCAGCAGGTCGGATTCCTTCAACCCGGTGATCTCTTCGCAGAGCCGGTTGAAGCGCTTGAGCTTGCCCTCGCTGTCGATGATCACCACCAGGGAATTGACTTCCGAAACGACCCTCTCGGCAAAGCTCAACCCGTCTTCCAGGTCACGCGCCACGCTGGGCGTGTCGTTGTAGCCGGCAGCAGTGCCGGCCCAGGTCATCATGTTGATCTTGCGACCGACGATATGCAGGCGCGTTGCGTAGCCCTGCAGACTGATCTGCAGCGTGCGATGGCTGGTCACGCCGGTCATGGCGCGGATATCCGCCGCCTGCTCGACCGTCAGCGCCACCGCCATGGCGGTCGTCACCTGGTCGCTCGACAAGCTCAGCGCATCGCTGTCGAGCGACAGCCGCCAGTAGGGGCTGGTGGTACCAAATTTTGCCAGTAGGAATTCGGCCGCGTCATCCATCGCGTCCCCCTTCGTCAATACTTTTGTTGCACGGACACAATTCCGCAGAATCAGAATAGCCATGCCCTCAGGAAATGTCACATGAAAGTCGCTCAACAAAGTGCGTTTACGCAACTTTGCTTCGGGGCATTCATGAGAAATTTTTGCTTCGAAGCGGAATTTGGCGTTTTCGCCGCCCTGCCCGTGTGCGGCTGCTGCGGTTTTGCAAGACGTTGATGCGTCGCACCGGAAAAACGAGGGTCGTATAATGCGCGGCTTTGCGCGCCGCCGCAGCCGAACTCCGGATACATTGATGTAACACGGCGGCCTTGGCGGCGGCTCCTGATATTGCTCCCCGAATTTCCGATGGCCGAAAACCGCTCCGGCAAGCCTCTGCCCTACGATCCGACCGAACGACGCATCCGCAGCTTCGTGACCCGCGCCGGGCGCCTGTCGCCGGCACAGGCACAGGCGATCGAGACGCTCGGTTCGCGCTTCTGCCTGCCTTACACAAAAGCGCCGCTGCGGTTCGAGGAAACGTTCGGACGCCGCGCGCCGACCATCATGGAGATCGGCTTCGGCATGGGCGCGACCACCGCGCAGATCGCGGAAACCATGCCCGGCACCGATTTCCTCGGCATCGAGGTGCATGCGCCGGGGGTCGGCGCGCTGCTGAAGCTGATCGGGGAACGGCGCCTGGACAACCTGCGGCTGATCCAGCACGACGCGGTGGAGGTGGTCGAGCACATGATCCCGCCGGCGTCGCTGGCGGGCGTGCACATCTTCTTTCCCGATCCGTGGCACAAGGCGCGCCACAACAAGCGGCGCCTGATCCAGCCGCCGTTCGTCGAACTGCTGGCGTCGCGCATCGTCCCCGGCGGCCGGCTGCATTGCGCGACCGACTGGCAGGATTACGCGGAACAGATGCTGGCGGTGCTGGGCGCCGAACCTTCGCTGCGCAACACCGCCGACGGCTACGCGCCGCGCCCGGACTACCGGCCGGTGACCAAGTTCGAGCAGCGCGGCCTGCGGCTCGGCCACGGGGTGTGGGATCTGGTGTTCGAGAAGCGTTGAGCGGCGGCCCGGACGCCTTCCGGGACCGCGTCAGATGTCGGCGATCAGCGCGATGATCTCGTCGCCGTAGGTTTCCAGCTTCTTCTCGCCGACGCCCGACACGCCGCGCAGGCTGTCGATCGAGTCCGGCATCGCGCGGGCGATCTCGCGCAGCGTCGCGTCGTGGAAGATCACGTAGGCCGGCACGTTGTGCTTGCGTGCGGTTTCCACGCGCCACCAGCGCAGCCGGTCGAACACCACTTGCTCTTCCGGCGACAGGTCGCTTTCGACGAAAGCCTTCGGCCGCGCGCCGCGCGACGGCTTGACCGGCTTCTGGTAGGCGCGCAACTGTACCGGCTGGCTGCCGCGCAGCACAGGTCTTGCCTCCTCCGTCAGCTTCAGCGCGTTGTAGGCGTCGGCATCGACCGTGAGCAGGCCGAGCGCGATCGATTGCCGCAGGATCGCGCGCCACTCCGCCTCGCCGCGATCGCTGCCGATGCCGAACACCGACAGCCGGTCATGTCCCCACTGCTTCGCCTTGTCGGTGTCGATGCCGCGCAGCACGTCGAGCACGTGGCCGGCGCCGAAGCGCTGGTCGACGCGATAGACCGTCGACAGCAGCTTCTGCATCGGCACCGTGCCGTCGAACGACACCGGCGGCGACAGGCAGGTATCGCAGTTGCCGCACGGCGACGATTTCTCGCCGAAATATGCCAGCAGGTGCACGCGCCGGCAGGACAGCGTCTCGCACAGGCCAAGCATCGCGTCGAGTTTCGCGCCCTGCACCCGCTTGAAGGTCTCGTCGGCGTCGGACTCGTCGATCATCCGGCGCTGCTGCACCACGTCCTGCAAGCCGTAGGCCATCCACGCGTTGGCCGGCAAGCCATCGCGGCCGGCGCGACCGGTTTCCTGGTAATAGCCCTCGATGCTCTTCGGCACGTCGAGATGGGCGACGAAGCGCACGTCGGGCTTGTCGATGCCCATGCCGAACGCGATCGTCGCGACCATCACGATGTTGTCCTCGCGCAGGAAGCGCGCCTGGTTCGCGCTGCGCTCGGCCGTCTCCATGCCCGCGTGATACGGCAGCGCGCGCACGCCGTGCTCGTTGAGGAACGCCGCGGTCTCGTCGACCTTCTTGCGCGACAGGCAGTAGACGATGCCCGAGTCCCCCGCGTGCTCGCCCTGGATGAAGTCGAGCAGCTGCTTGCGGCCGTTGGCCTTTTCGACGATCTGGTCGCGGATGTTCGGCCGGTCGAACGACGAGACGAACAGCGCCGCGTCTTCCAGTTGCAGCCGATGGACGATTTCATTGCGTGTCTGGCCGTCGGCGGTCGCGGTCAGCGCAATGCGCGGCACTTCGGGGAAGCGCTCGTGCAGCACCGACAGCCGGATGTACTCCGGCCGGAAATCGTGGCCCCACTGCGACACGCAGTGCGCCTCGTCGATTGCGAACAGCGCGATCTTCGAGGCCTGCAGCAGGTCCAGACAGCGCGGCGTCAGCAGCCGCTCCGGCGCGACGTAGAGCAGGTCCAGTTCGCCGCGCAGCACCTGCTTCTCGATCGCCGACGCTTC
>JBQCGO010000208.1:0-9005 GCA_051955575.1 Burkholderiaceae bacterium | reverse complement strand
GCAGCTCGCGCGCCATGCGCAGGCCGTCGTTGATGCGGAAGCTGTTGTCCATATACGGATCGTTGATCAGCCCCTTCCAGCCGACGGTGGTACGGGGCTTCTCGAAGTACACGCGCATCACGATCTCGAGGTCTTCCTGCAGCCGCTCGCGCTGGACCACGAGGCGCTTCGCGTATTCCATCGCCGCCTTCGGGTCGTGGATCGAGCAGGGACCGATGACGACCATGATGCGGTCGTCCTGGCCGTGGAGAATCCGGTGCAGCGCGGTGCGGCAGGCGGACGCGGTCGCGGCGGCCTTGTCGGAGCAGCCGAACTCGCGGATCAGATGCGAAGGCGGGAGCAGTTCTTTCATTTCCTGAATGCGAAGATCGTCGGTGCGCGGCATGTTTTTCTCCAGGGGGTCCAGTAGGTTCGGCCAGCCAAAAAAAAACCGCCATCGCTGGCGGTTTTTTCAGAATCTCGGCCGGTCCGCTATGCTGCTTTTACGTGGTCCTTCCGCTCTTCCACCGCCGTTGGGCTGGAATAGCTAAAGTAAAAGTAAAAGTGGTAGCGGGATGCGGTCATTACGGTCGAAACGGGGTGAAATGCCTCGCCATACTGCAACAGTTCCACCCGTTTGGCAAGTGCAAGCGTTTTTATCGGATCAATAGAAACCCGGCTTATGCCGTGCCGCCGACCGTCATGCCATCGATCCGCAGCGTCGGCTGGCCGACGCCGACCGGCACGCTCTGCCCTTCCTTGCCGCAGACGCCGATGCCCGGGTCGAGCTTCATGTCGTTGCCGATCATCGACACGCGGGTCAGCGCGTCGGGACCGTTGCCGATCAGCGTCGCGCCCTTGACCGGGCAGGTCACCTTGCCGTCCTCGATCAGGTAGGCCTCGCTGGCCGAGAACACGAACTTGCCGTTGGTGATGTCGACCTGGCCGCCGCCGAAATTCACCGCGTACAGGCCGTTCTTCACCGACGCCAGGATCTCGGCCGGATCGCGGTCGCCGGCCAGCATGTAGGTGTTGGTCATGCGCGGCATCGGCAGGTGCGCGAACGATTCGCGGCGCGCGTTGCCGGTGACCGGCATCTTCATCAGCCGCGCGTTCAGCGTGTCCTGGATGTAACCCTTCAGGATGCCGTCCTCGATCAGCGTGGTGCACTGGGTCGGGTTGCCCTCGTCGTCGACGTTGAGCGAGCCGCGGCGGTCGGCAATCGTGCCGTCGTCGACCACGGTCACGCCCCTGGCCGCGACGCGTTCGCCGATGCGGCCGGAAAACGCGCTCGATCCCTTGCGGTTGAAGTCGCCTTCCAGCCCGTGGCCGATCGCCTCGTGCAGCAGGACGCCGGGCCAGCCCGGGCCGAGCACCACCGTCATCGGTCCGGCCGGCGCCGGTCGCGCCTCCAGGTTCACCAGTGCCGACGCCACCGCCTCTGATGCGTATTTTTCGAGCAACTCGTCGGTGAAATACGCATAGTCGTAGATGCCGCCGCCGCCCGACGAGCCGGTCTCGCGCCGGCCGTCCTGCTCGGCGATCACCGTCACCGAGATGCGCACCAGCGGCCGCACGTCGGCGGCGATCACGCCGTCGCTGCGCGCGACCAGCACCACGTCGTATTCGCCGGCCAGCCCGGCCATCACCTGCACCACGCGCGGATCCTTGGCGCGGGCGATGCGCTCGACGCGCTCCAGCAGACGCACCTTGGCGGTCGCGTCGAGCGAGGTCAGCGGGTCGTGCGGCAGGTAGAGCGCACGGCCGCCGCCGGCGTTCATCGACGACGCCACCTTGACCCGGCCCGCGCCCTGGCGGCCGATGGTGCGCACCGCCGCGGCGGCGTCCTGCAGCGCGCGCTCGGAGATTTCGTCGGAATACGAGAACGCGGTCTTGTCGCCCGACACCGCGCGCACGCCGACGCCCTGGTCGATCGAGAAGCTGCCGGTCTTGACGATACCCTCCTCCAGGCTCCAGCCCTCGCTCTTGGTGAACTGGAAGTAGAGGTCGGCGTAGTCGACCTTGTGGGTGAACATCGAGGCCAGCGTCGCGTTCAGGCGCGATTCGTCGAGGCCGAACGGCGTCAGCAGCAGGTCGCGCGCGGTGGACAGCGTCGCGAGGTTCGGTTCGAAAGGAGTCATGGCGTTTCCGGAAATGAGGAAGACAAAGCGGGGAAGGCGAGGCAGGCAGGCCGCCGTCGCGGAATGGTCGAACGATTGTAGAACATCCGCCCCGATCCGGCCGGCGGCCGTCGCCTCTGCGACAGACCGCCGCCCGCAGGACGCGTTCCCGCTATCCGGCGCAAGCCGGCAGCGAGAGCGCCTGCAAGACTTCGCCGTCGGCGCGCTGTACGAACGCGGCCACGCCGAGCGTATCCGGCGTCGCGCCCGGCGGCACCCGCAGCGCACGGACCGCGCTCGTGCTGCCCGCGCGGCCGAGCGGGATCGGCCCGACCCAGTCGCGCACCACGAAATCGTGATGCAGCACCGCACCGCCGTTCTCGCCGGCCCGCACCGACGAGACCAGCGCGTTCTGGTACAGGGCGAGATAAAGCGAGGCATCGGCCGCCGCGGTCTTCGCCGACGCTTCGATCGGCAGCGCGCCCCCGGCCGGCCTGCCGGCAGCGAGCGAGATCGACGCCTGCGCCGGGCGCGTGTTCACGCGCCGCACCGCGTCGGCCAGGCTGCCGCGCCAGTCGCGCAACTCGCGGCCGGCGAGGAAGATTTCCGGCGTGTAGATCGTGCGCCGCGCGGCCAGCGCGGAAAGCGCGGTCTGGCGTTCGCTGAAGACGCGGCTGGCGAACGGATCCTTCCAGCCGAGACTGTCCCAGTAATCGACGTGCAGCGCCAGCGGCACCACGCGGTCCGGCGCCATGCCGGGCGGCGGCGTGCGCAGGGCGCCGATTGCGCGGTCGGCCGGCGGGCAACTGCTGCAGCCTTCCGAGGTGTACAGCTCGAGCAGCGCGACCGTATGGGGCGGACTGTCCTTGCGACACGACAATTCCGCGGCGAGGACGGCGGCCGGCTGCGCGACGGCGGCGAGCAACGGCAGGCAGCGCAGCAGGCGTGACAGGAAGGTTTGCATGGCTCTCTCCGGGAACGATGGACGTGCCGATTGGTCGCGCGGTACGCGCCGGACTTACAGCGAGTGGCGGAACTTATGCCGAAAATGTTGCTCAAAATTTAACAGTCGTTTTGATCAACCCGATAAAGGAGAAACGAGATGAACGAGAACCAGGTGAAAGGCACTGCCAAGGACATCGCGGGCAAGGTGCAGGAAGGCATCGGCAAGGCGACCAACAGCCAGGAACAGCAGGCCAAGGGCCTCGGCAAGCAGGTCGAAGGCAAGACCCAGAAAGTGGTCGGCGACGCGCAGCAGACGGTGAACGACGCGACCGGACGACGCTGACGGCAGCGCGTTCCGGGCCTGCCCGGGACGCGTTGCGGCAAACCAGGAGGAATGCATGGATACGACCAACACCACCAACGACACCATCGCCGGCACGGAGCCGTCGACCAGCATCAACGGCGTCGCCGGACGGCCGCCGGTGACCGGACTGTTCCGCGACCGCGACAGCGCCGAGCGGGCATGGCGGTACGCGACCGATCGCGGCTACGACAGCCGCGACATCAATCTGGCGATGTCGGACGAGACGCGCCGGCGCTATTTTTCCGGCGATGACGCCGACACCGAACTCGGCAGCAAGGCCGCCGAGGGCACCGGCGTGGGCGCCGCCATCGGCGGAGCGGTCGGCGCGATCGCCGGCGCGCTGGCGGCGGTCGGCACCTCGCTGGTGATTCCCGGCCTGGGCGTCGTGATCGCCGGCCCGATCGTCGCGGCGCTGGCCGGCGCCGGCGCGGGCGGCATCACCGGCGGCATCGTCGGCGCGCTGATCGGCTGGGGCATCCCGGAGGAACGTGCGGCGCACTACGAGCGCGGCATCAAGGAAGGCGGCATCGTGATGGGCGTGCATCCGCGCACCGACGAGGACGCCGCCTATTTCGAGAACAACTGGCGGCAGGCGAACGGCGAGCACGTGTATCGATGACCGCGGCTGACCGCGTCTTCTCCCTCGAAAGCCGCGCCGCGTGCGCGGCATTTTTATGGTGCCACGTTGGCCGCTGCCGCTTCGCGCGGTGCGGCGCCGGCGACCAGCAACAGCACCCCCGACAGCGTCAGCGCGCCGCCGAGCCACTGCCATCCCGACAGCGATTCTCCCAGCAAGACTGCGCCGAGCGCGATCGTCACCAGCGGCTCCAGCGTGGACAGCATCGACGCGCGCGATGCACCGAGCCGCTCGAGTCCGGCGAAGAATGCCAGCACCGCAACCACGGTGGACAGCAGCGCCACCGCGAGCACGTCGAGCCATCCGGCCGGCGACACCGGAAAGCGCGGCGGCATGCCTGCTTGCGAGCGCAGCAGGCCGACCGCGGTCAGCACCACGGCGGACGACAGGCAGACGACGGTCGCAGTGACGATCGAATCGACGCCGCGCGCGGCCCGCGCGCCGGCGGTGATGTAGCAAGCGTAGATCGCGGCCGCGCCCAGCGCGAGCGCGGCGCCGCTGCCGACGCCCGCGGGCAGCGTGCCCAGGCCGGCGCCGACGGTCAGCGCGGTGCCGGCGGTGCAGGCCGCGAGCGCCGCCCCCTTGCGCGCAGTGATCGGCTCGCGCAGGAACAGCGCTGCCAGCAGCGTGACCAGAGTCGGGTAGGCGTACAGCAGCAGCGCGACCAGGGCGGTCGGCGCGTAGTCGAGCGCGGCGAAATAGCAGGTCGACATGCCGGTGTAGCCGATGCCGCCCATCGTGCAGAGCGCGAGCCGTTGCGACGCGGGCGGCATCGGCAGGCCGCGCCAGCGCGCGACCGCCAGCAGCACCAGCCCGGCGATCCAGAAGCGCGCGAGCAACACGCCGGTCACATCGGCGCCGTCGGCGGCCGCGCCGCGCGCGAACAGCGCCATCGCGCCGAAGCCGGCGGCGGACAGGACGATCAGGAAAACGCCGCGCAGGTCGCGCGGTGCAGCGGCGTAACGAGGCATGGGACGCAGGATGACGGGCGGCGAGCGCGGCAAGGCGCGGGCCGCCATTCTACCGCCGGCCTGGACGCGTCACCGCTCTCCCGCGCGCCGTGCGCAGCAGAAAGCGCGGACAGTCCGGCGCATCCTCCGGCTATGTCCGGCCGTGTTCAGCCATCTCCGTATCCGGCGGCGCTATTCATCGTCGGCGGTGTCCCCTCGGTCGGGCCCGCCCTCGCCGTACTGGTCGTCGAAATGCAGCAGCAGGTCGTTGCGGACGTTCTCGGGCAGATTCGGAAAGCGCTCGCCGGACTCGATCTCGCGATACTCGTCCACCGCTTCGCGCAGGTTCTGCGGCACCGGGTAGTCGTCCAGGTAGGTCGCGGTCCATTCCTCGCACAGCTCTTCCTTCAGTTGCGCGCGCTGCTCATCGGACAGTGCGGCGTAGGAACCCTCGCCTTCCTCGATTTCCTGCAGCAGTTCGTCGAGTTCCGATGCGGTCGGCGGCACGTCGGCCACGTGCTCCATCGACGCTTCGTACTCGTCCATATCTTCCATGTCTTCCATGTCGGGCATGTCGTCACCTCGCTTGGCTGATTCCGTATCGGGCGTTTTGCCGGTTGGAGAGGGAAGACATCGAGTCGGTCCCCGGCAATGGAAAAATGCGGGGCCGGCGACGGTGCGCGACGATCCGGCTCAGCCGTGACCGCGTCCACCGCTCCGGCGCGGCCGGTAATAGGCCTGCAGGTAGGCGCCGAGCCAGGCGTGCACCTCGGGCGGCATCGGCACGCCGTCGGCCGATTCGCCGGAGTCGAACATGCGCGTGCCGTCGACGTAGCTGACCGACGCCAGTATCGGCATGGCGCGGCCTTCATTTTCTTGCATGCGCCACATGACGAACACCTTGGGCGCCGGCGCGATCCAGTTCTCGTAGTAGCCGTCGTTCTCGTCGGCATGCAGGGTCAGGCGCAGGCCCGGCACGAGGTACGTGTCGCCGTCCGGCGGCAACGGTTCGCGCGCGACCATCATCGGCAGTACCGCCTCGGCCGACCACGCGGCGTCGGCCCAGCGGCTGGCAAGCACGCGGCGCCGCATCAGCACCGCGATCGGCATCTCGGCCAGCGCACTCATTTCGATTGCGGTTCGCGGATCGAGGTCGGGTTGTCCGGCTTCGCGTCCGGGCTCGGCGGCGCGGTGCCGGACTTTTCGCTGCGCACCGGTTTCTGCTGCGCCGCCTCGCCCTGCTTGCCGCCGGGCTGGCCGGATTGGCTCGACTGCGTGGTCGGCGCCTCGATGCCGGCGACCGGCGCGACCGGCGTCGGCGGATGCGTCGGCCAGTTGTTCGCGGCGGCGCGCTGGCGCCAGCGCTCGGTCACCATGTCCATCCGCTCGGCCAGTTCCTTCTTCTGCTTGTCTTCCTCGGCCTTGGCCTGTTCCTTCTTCTTCGCCGCCGCTTCCTGCTGCGCCGGCGTCGGCGGCGGCAGCTTGGCGCGCGCGATCGGCGCAATGCAGAGACCGGCCAGCAAGACCGCCGCCAGCAGGGTCAGGATGTCGGCTTTCCGGCTGCTCATCGCCATGTCCTCATTTCGATTTCGACTGCGCGTCCGGCGGCGGCGCAGCGCTCGAACCGGCCTCGCCCTTGCCGCCGGCCGCGCCGGTCGTAGACGCGCCGCTCGACGGCCCCTGCCCGGACTCCTGCACCGCGCCACCGGTGGCGGTGCCGCCGGCGTTGCCGCCCGCGCCGCCGGCGATGCCCGGCGTGCCGGCCTGGTAGTTGCCGCTGCCCACCGGCGACGAGCGGCCGATCACTTCGCCGCTGGTGCCGCCGCCGGCGGTGTATTCGCCGGGGAAGTGCGTCTGCATCACCGGGTTGTCGCTGCCCGCGCCGGCGCGCTTGTCGTCGCCGCAGCCGCCCAGCGACACCAGTGAAAGTACCGCCAGCAGCGCGGCCGGCGCTGCGGCTCCGGAACGGATGCGTTCATGCATCGTCATCTCCCTTCAGACGCCGCGCACCGGCGCGCCGCTCGGACCCGGCGGGTGCGACGAACCCGGCGGTGCGGGCGGCACGTTGCCCTTCACCTCGTCGTACCAGAGCTGGTGATGCTCGCGTGCCCATTCCTCGTCCACCGTGCCGTGGCGCATCGCGTGGTAGGCGCCGGGCGTGCCCCAGGTGCCGATGTAGATGTGGCCCATCGCGGCGACGATGTAGAAGGTCGCGCCGGCCAGGTGCAGGTAGTTGGCCCACTGCTGGATGTAGCGTGTCTGGCCGAACGCGAGGAAATCGAGCAGCAGCCCGGTGATCGACATCACCAGGCCGAGCAGCGTCAGCCCGCCCCAGAACCACGCCTTCTCGCCGGCGTTGAAATAGCCGGCCGGCACCGGCTGGTGGCTGACCAGGCCGCCGAATTTCTTCACCCACACCCAGTCCCAGCGGTGGAAAAAATTCTTCCGCACGAAGGTGACGAACAGCAGCACCGAGCACAGGATGAACAGCGGGCCGACGAAGTTGTGGATGTACTTGGAGATCACCGCCAGCCACGAGAACGCCGAGTGGCCGAGCCACGGCAGGATCAGCTTCTTGCCGAACAGGATGATCAGGCCGGTGATCGCCATCAGTAGGAAGCTGATCGCGGTCGACCAGTGCACCAGCCGGTCCCAGCCGGAAAAGCGCCGCATCTGCCGGCCGGATTCGGGACGCGACAGCCGTGCCGGCCCGACCAGGTTGTAGAAGCCGAAGATCGCCAGCAGCATCAGGATCATCAGCGTGCCGCTGATCGCCGCCAGCGGGCCGTTGCGCAGTACGCGCCACGTGTTGCCGCCACGCTGCAGGATCACGTCGGATTCGAGCTGGTCCGACTGCGACTTGTTGCCGGGCGGGATGATGTAGTGGCGGTCGAAGTCGTGGCGGCCGGACTTCGGCGACGAAAAGCCGGGCTCGGGCGTGCCTTGCTCGGCCTGCAGGATGGTCTGTTCCTCGGCATAGGCCGGCACCGCGCTTTCGTTCGGGACCGCGGCCCCGGCGAAGTGGGGCGACAGCGCGGCCAGCGCCAGCAGCGCGAACGCGAGATGCAGCAGCAACCGGTGCGCGACCGGAAATCGCAAGGTCCGGGACGGCGGCGGGCGAAGCATGTGAAGCGGCATCTCGTTCTCCAGTGAGGCGCGCCGGGCCCGTTCAGGGCCGGATCACCTCCTTCATCCGGCGGTATTCGTTCTGCCGCTCGTTGCGATCGACGATCGCCGCGTGCCAGGCCAGCCGGTCGCCGTGGAAATGCGCCTGCGCCGGCAGGTTGTCGGGCTTGCCGTCGTAGGCGCCGTGCACCCAGTGCGGATGCTGCTCGACTTCGATGCAGCCGCACAGCGCGAGCGAGACGACGGCAATCAGGCCGGTTCGGAGCGGGTTCATGTCGGCAGCTTCCGGGTGTCGTTCTGGTACTGGTTCGGGATCTGGTTCTTGCGCGGGCCGTCGCCGCGATTAGTGATGGTCTCGCCCGGCTTCTTCGGCCGGTAGGCGATGTCCCAGCCCCATAGTTCCGGCCCGTAGCCGCGCGTCTCGACCCGCTGCTTGTAGATGTCGGCGATCACGTCGGCCTCGCCGCCCAGGAGCGCCTTGGTGCCGCACTGCTCGGCGCAGACCGGCAGCTTGCCCTCGCTGATCCGGTTGCGGCCGTACTTCTGGAATTCGGCTTCCGAGTTGTCCGGCTCCGGGCCGCCGGCGCAGAAGGTGCACTTGTCCATCTTGCCGCGGTGGTTGAATGCGCCGCCGGCCGGGAACTGCGGCGCGCCGAACGGGCACGCGTAGAAGCAGTAGCCGCAGCCGATGCACAGGTCCTTGTCGTGCAGGACGATGCCGTCCTCGGTGTGGTAGAAGCAGTCGACCGGGCACACCGCCATGCACGGTGCGTCGGTGCAGTGCATGCAGGCCACCGAGATCGAGCGCTCGCCGGGCACGCCGTCGTTGATCGTCACCACGCGGCGCCGGTTCACGCCCCAAGGCGTCTCGTTCTCGTTCTTGC
>JBQCGO010000207.1:0-2987 GCA_051955575.1 Burkholderiaceae bacterium | reverse complement strand
CATGCCGCCTTCCGGGTCAGAACACCCACAGCGCGTCCTGCGGCATCGTCAGCCAGTAGTCGCCGGGCGCGAGGCGTTCGCGCGAGTAGGCGCGCACGCCGGGCGAGCCGGCAGTTGCGCCGCCGTCGCGGAACAGGCATTCCCATCGGTCGCCGAGATACATGCAGGTCGACAGCGGCAGCCGGATCGCGTTGTCGGTCGGCGTGGCCGACACCCGCACCTGCTCCAGCCGCACCACCGCGACCACGTCGGCGCCGGCATTGCCGCCGCGCGCCGTGCCCTGCACCGTGCTGCCGCCGACGTCGAGCGTGACGCGCTCGCCGTCGCGCCGGATCACGCGGCCGGCCAGCCGGTTGTTGCTGCCCATGAATTCAGCGGCGAACAGCGTGTCCGGCGCCTGGTACATCTGCTGCGGCGTGCCCTGCTGCTCGATCTTCCCGTTGTTCAGCAGCAGGATGCGGTCCGAGATTGCCATCGCCTCGTCCTGGTCGTGGGTCACCATCAGCGCCGACAGGTTCAGCCGCACGATCAGTTCGCGCAGGAACGCGCGCGCTTCCTCGCGCAGCTTGGCGTCGAGGTTCGACAGCGGCTCGTCGAGCAGGATCACCGGCGGGTTGTAGACCAGCGCGCGGGCGATCGCCACCCGCTGCTGCTGGCCGCCGGACAGCTGGTGCGGATAGCGGTCGCCGAGGTGGCCGAGGCCGAGCTGGCCGAGCACGGTCTGCACCTTCTCGGCGATCTCGGCCGGTTTCATCTTGCGCAGCTTCAGCCCGTAGGCCACGTTCTCGGCCACCGTCTTGTGCGGCCACAGCGCGTAGGACTGGAACACCAGTCCGAGGTTGCGCTGCTCGGCCGGCAGCGCGCGGCCGTTCTCGAACACCAGCTTGTCGCCGATGCGGATGGTGCCGCTCTTGGGCGCCTCCAGGCCGGCCACCGCGCGCAGCAGCGTGGTCTTGCCGCTGCCCGACGGGCCGAGCAGCGCGACCACTTCGCCGCGCTCGAGCGTCATCGAGACGCCCTTCAGGATCGGGTTAGCGGTCGCGCCGCTGCCGTAGTCGAGGTGGAGATTGTCGACGGTCAGTTCTGCCATGATGGTCTTCCGGTGGTGAATGGGATTCAGTCGTGCAGCTTCACGCCGAAGCGCAGCGCGATGCCGAGGCCGATCGCGACCAGCACGATGTTGATGAACGAGAGCGCGGCGACCAGGTCGATCGAGCCGGCGCCCCACATCGAGACGATCATCGCGCCGATCACTTCGGTGCCTGGCGCGAGCAGGTAGACGCCGGTCGAGTATTCGCGCTCGAAGATCAGGAACACCATCAGCCACGCGCTGATCAGGCCGAAGCGCGCCAGCGGCAGCGTCACGTCGCGGGTGATGCGGCCGCGCGTGGCGCCGACCGCGCGCGCGGCTTCCTCCAGCTCGGGGCCGACCTGCAGCAGCGCGGTGCTGATCAGCCGCAGCCCGTAGGCCATCCACACCACCGAGTACGCGAGCCAGACCGAGAACACCGTGGTGCGCAGCGCGCGCAGCTGCGGGATCAGGTGTTCGGACAGCCAGCGCGCGGCGTCGTTGTCCATGCCCTTCAGCACGCCGTCCAGCAGCGACGGCACGAACAGGAACACCCACAGGAACGACAGGCCCGCGAGCAGGCCCGGCACCGCGCGCGGCACCAGCACGCTGTAGTCGAGCACGCGGGTGACGCCGTCCGGCTTGCGGTGCATCGCCAGCGCGATGCCGCTGTAGCAGATCACCGCGATCGCGCCGCCGACCACGCCGATCAGCACCGTGTTCCAGATCGCGCGAAGGAGCGGCGGCTGGTCGAGGATGTCGCGAAAGTGCGCCAGCGTGAGCACGTCGGCCAGGTGCACGCCTTCGCCCCAGTTGGAGACGAACGCGCGCAGCGCGATGCCGGAGATCGGCATCACCACCGTCACCAGCAGCCACAGCATGATCAGCGCGAACGCCGGCCATTTCCAGCGGCCCAGCGGCAGCGGGTTCTGGCGCGCGCCCTTGCCCTTGATCGAGACGTACTTGTTGGCCGACCGCAGCAGCCAGCGCTGCACCATCACCAGCGGCAGCGTCACCATCACCAGGCAGACCGCGACCGCGGCCATCAGGTGGTAGGAAGGCGTGCCGAGCTTGTTGGTCAGCTTGAAGAGATAGGTCGCCAGCACCAGGTGGCCTTCGGGGTCGCCCAGCACCAGCACCAGGCCGAACACTTCGAAGCCGAGGAAGAACACCAGCACGCCGGCGTAGGCGAGCGCCGGCAGGATCATCGGCAGCGACACATTCAGCGCGACCTGCAGCGGCGAGGCGCCGGAAACGCGCGCGGCTTCCTCGACGTCCGAGCCGAGGTTCTTCAGCGCAGCCGACGCGTACAGGTAGACGTGCGGCACGTGCGTCAGGCCGGCGATGACGACGATGCTATGGAAGGCGTACACGTTCCATGGCGTGATGCCGGTCAGGTTCTTGATCAGCAGCGTGTAGAAGCCGACCGGGCCCGCCGACACCACGTAGCCGAAGGCGATCACCATCGGCGAGACGAAGATCGGCACCAGCAGCAGCGGCGCGAGCCAGTTGCGGCCCGGCAGATCGGTGCGCACCATCAGGAAAGCCAGCATGCCGCCCAGCGGCACCGCGATCGCGGCCAGCCCGCCGGCGAGGATGAAGCCGTTGATGAACGCGCGCCGGAAATCCGGATCGGCGAAGATGAAGCGGTACGGCTCGAAGCTCCATGTCTTGGCCGGCGAGAAGAACGGCGCCGACAGGAAGCTCTGGTAGAAGATCAGCGCCAGCGGCGTGAAGATCGCCAGCAGCGTGAGGGTGACGACGAGGCCGCGCAGCCAGTGCGGACGCGGGGAGGAAATGGCATGCATGGGAAGACTCTGGTTGGCCGCACGGCGCGGCGCGATCGGACGACCGGCGGCGCCGGCGGCATCGCTGCCGCCGGCGCGGTTTCACTGCGGTCGCAGCCTTACTTCTTGCT
>JBQCGO010000206.1:0-3585 GCA_051955575.1 Burkholderiaceae bacterium | reverse complement strand
CCTGGAACGACAGCTGGATGTGGTCGAGCCCGGCGTCCTTCATGCGCGCGATGCGCGCCTCGGTCATGCCGATGCCGGAGGTGATCAGGTTGGTGTAGAAGCCGAGCCGCCGGCCTTCGGCGATCAGGTCTTCGAGGTCGTCGCGCAGCAGCGGCTCGCCGCCGGAAAACCCGAGTTGCGCGGCGCCGAGCTTGCGTGCCTGCCGCATCACGTCGATCCACTGCTCGGTGGTCAGTTCCGCTTTGTCGCGCGCGAAGTCTACAGGGTTGTATCAGAAAACTCAGTGCAGAGGGCAGCGGTAGGTCAATTCGGCCAGCAGCCACAGCGGCGGGCCGGCCGGGGCCTTGGCCGGCGCTGCCGCCGTGTTCTCGACGGTGTATTCGGCGGTTTTCTCGATCGTCGTCATCGCACCCATCCTTGCGCGGTCGCGCCGGCGAGGAATTCGGTCACGTCGTTGCGCAGCCCGCTCGCGCTGAACGCGGTTTCGAGATCGGCCACGATCGCGTCCACGTCGCGCTCGCCGTCGCAGCGCTTCAGGATCTCGGCCGCGCTGGGATTCAGCCGCACCATGCCTTCCGGGTACAGCAGCACCCAGGCCTGCTGCGCTTCTTCCCACTGCATGCGGAACAGGCGCGAGAGTTTCGGCTTGTCGGGCAGCGCGCTCACGGGTAGGCCTTTTCGATCGCGTCCATCATCGACCACAGCACGTCGAGCTTGAACTGCAGGATCTCGAGCGCGCGTTCCTGCTGCGCGCGGGTGGTGAAATAGTCGAGCGTCACGCGCAGGCCGTGCTCGACGTCGCGCTGCGCCAGCGGAATCCGGCTGCGGAAATACTGCAGCCCGTCCGGGTCGATCCACGGGTAATGCTGCGGCCAGCTCGCCAGCCGGTCCTTGTGGATCTTCGGCGCGAACATCTCGGTCAGCGACGAGCACACCGCTTCCTGCCACGGCGCCTGGCGCGCAAAGTTCAGGTAGGCATCGACCGCGAAGCGCACGCCGGGCACCACGTGCTTCAGCGACCATAAGTCGCTCGACGAAATGCCGACCGCATTGCCGAGCCGCGCCCAGGCCTCGATGCCGCCGGCGGCCTCGCCGTGGCCGTCGTGGTCGAGGATGCGCTCGACCCACAGCCGGCGCGTCTCGCGGTCGTTGCAGTTGGCGATGACTGCGCCGTCCTTGCGCGGGATCGTGACCTGGTAGTAGAAGCGGTTCGCGACCCAGCCGCGAATCTGGTCGGGCCGTAGCTGGCCGCTGTTCATCCGCACGTTGAACGGATGGTGGATGTGGTAGCCGGCGCCCTTGTCGCGCAGCTGCGCCTCGAATTCGTCGCGGCTCCATGCGGCGCCCGCGTCCTTGTTGACAGTGCTCACAGCGTGATCTCCATGCCGTCGAACGCAACCTCGATGCCGTGTGCGGCAAGCGTCGCGCGTTCGGCGGAATCCTCGTCGAGGATCGGGTTGGGGTTGTTGATGTGGATGAGGATCTTGCGGCGCGCACCCGATCCCGCCGCATCGCCGAGCGCGTCCAGCCGCTCGATCATGCCGCCCGAGCCCGATTGCGGCAGGTGGCCCATGTCGGCCGCCATTTTCTTCGACAGGCCGCTCCTGACCATTTCGTCCTCGGTCCAGAAGGTGCCGTCGACCAGCACGCAGTCGGCCGCGCGCATCGCCGCCTCGACGTGCGGCTCCATTTCGCCCAGCCCCGGCGCGTAGAAGGCGCGGCGGCCGCTGGCCGTGTCCTCGATCACGATGCCGATGTTGTCGCCCGGCTGCGGGTCGCCGCGTCGCGGCGAATACGGCGGCGCCTTGCTCTTCAGCGGCAACGGTGTGATGCGGATCCCGTCGACGCCGGGAATGTCGATCGCCTCGTCCTTCTTCGCCGTTCCGTTGACCCGGATCGGCCGCCAGTCGACACCGCAGTAATGCGACAGCACGCGCGTCAGCGGCAGGCTGGAGGACAGGTCGTCCCACACCGACGCGGTGCAGTGCAGCGACAGCGTGCGCCCTTCGCGCAGCATCAAGAGGCCGGTGACGTGGTCGATCTGCGCGTCCATCAGCAGCACCGCGGCGATGCCGGTGTCGCGCACCGCGCGCGCCGGCTGCAGCGCGGGCGTGGCGCGGATTTGCGCGAGGATGTCGGGCGACGCATTGACCAGCAGCCAGTCGCGGCCGTTGCCGGAGACCGCGATCGACGATTGCGTGCGCGGGCGGGCGCGCACCTGGCCGGAACGCACGCCGGCGCAGTTGCGGCAGTTGCAGTTCCACTGCGGAAACCCGCCGCCGGCGGCGGAACCGAGCACGACGATCTTCATCGCCGGCTCCCGTCCGAAGCCATGTCCGCGACGAGCGCGGATAGAAAATTCGGGAATGCTGTCATGCGGTTCGCCTGCTCGATAACAAGTGGGGAGGAACGCGCCGCGCATTGACGGGCGCGGGAGAAATCAGCAAGCTGTCGTGGTTCAAAACGGTGCAATATTCATGCCGACACATCACGCGCAATCTTTCCGCGAAGGCTTCCTGGTCGTCGACGGCGGCCATCGCATCCGCTTCGGCGAATACGGCTCGCCGCAAGGCGATCCGGTCGTGGTCCTGCACGGCGGCCCCGGCAGCGGCTGCTCGCCGGCGATGCTCGACTGGTTCGACCTCGAACGCGATCGCGTCGTGCTGTTCGACCAGCGCGGCGCCGGCGCCAGCACGCCGGTCGGCGAAACCGCCCACAACACCACGGCCGACCTCGTCGCCGACATCGAGCGCCTGCGCCGCCATCTCGGCATCGGCCGCTGGCGGGTGGTCGGCGGCTCGTGGGGATCGACCCTCGCCGTATGTTACGCCGGCAGCGCGCCTGACGCTGTCGCCGGGCTGGTGCTGCGCGGCGTGTTTCTCGGCAGCCGGCGCGAAGTGGACTGGTTCTTCCAGTCATTGCGGGCGCTGGCACCCGAGGCGTGGAGCGCGTTGACCCGCGGCTGGAACGCCCGTCAGCGGGCCGAAGTGTTCCAAACCCTGACAGCGGCGCTCCACCATGGAACACCGGCGCAGGCGCGCGCGGCCGCCGAACGCTGGGGCCGCTACGAGGAAGCGGTGATGCATGCGATGGCGGGCCGCGCCGCATCGTCGGCGCCGGGTCCGGCGCCCGACGTCTGGCTACCGAAATACCGACTGCAGGCGCATTACCTGATGCACGGCTGCTTCACCTCGGAACGCGCACTGTTCCGCCATGCGCAGCGGGCGGCCGGGGTTCCGACGATCATCGTCCACGGCACCCACGACTGGATCTGCCCGCCGGAAAACGCGGTGCGGCTCGCCCGCTTCCTGCCGCATGCGGCGCTGCGCTGGGTGGAGCGGGGCACGCATACCGCCAGCGATCCGTCGATCGCGGCCGCGCTGCGGCAGGCCGCGGCGGATCTGCGGCACACGCCGGAAGCCGTGCGAGCGTAGCCTTCCCCGGCGACTGGATCGAGCGGTTCGAGCGTTGCAAGCGGTTCGAGCGTCGCAAGCGGTTCGAGCGTCGTAAGCGGTCCGCGCTGACCCGGATGGAGTCCCGCTTGCGCGGGAATGACGCATCGGGACCGTCCTGCGGCTGGCGGAG
>JBQCGO010000205.1:0-11847 GCA_051955575.1 Burkholderiaceae bacterium | reverse complement strand
GGGCGTAGCCGTCGACCGTGTGTCGCGACAGCCGCCGTTGTGATCGGAGATGAGCGAGATAGCGGTCGATCGCCTCGGCGCCGGCGCCGGGGTCCGCTGCGCCGACCGGTTCGGAAGCGTCGGGGCGCGGCGGCCCGGCCCGCCCCGCCCCCACGCTTCCGAAACGGTCGGCGCAGCGGACCCCGGCGCCGGCGCCGAGGCGATCGACCGCTATCTCGCTCATCTCCGATCACAACGGCGGCTGTCGCGACACACGGTCGACGGCTACGCCCGCGACCTCGCGCAACTCGTCGCGCTGATGCGCGACGGCAGCGTCGCGTCGCCGGCCGCGCTGCATCACTTCCAGATCCGCAACTTTGCCGCAAGATTGCATGCGCGCGACCTGCATCCGCGCTCGATCGCGCGCACGCTGTCGGCCTGGCGCGGCCTGTTCCGCTGGCTGGCCGAGCGCGGCGAAGTCGCGTCGAACCCGGTCGACGGCATCAAGCCGCCGAAGCGCGGCAAACCGTTGCCGAAGGCGCTGTCGCCGGACGACGCGGTGCGGCTGGTCGCTGCGCCCCGCCCCGGCCGGGACGCCCACGCGGCAATGCAGCGCTGCGACCGAGCGATGTTCGAACTGCTGTATTCGAGCGGACTGCGCGTGTCGGAACTGACCGGCCTCGACGCGCGCTACGTGAAAGACGGCGGCTATGCGTCGGCCGGCTGGCTCGACGCCGATGCGGCCGAGGTGCTGGTCACCGGCAAGGGCGGCAAGCAGCGCAGCGTGCCGGTCGGCGCGCCGGCCATGCAGGCGCTGGCCGACTGGCTGGCCGCGCGTGAGCCGATCGCGCGGTCGGCCTCCGGTGATGGCCGCCACGCGCTGTTTCTCACCGCGCGCGGCAGCCGCATGTCGCCGCGCGCCGTGCAACGCCGCATCAAGGCGCACGCGCAGGCGCTGGGCATCCCGGCCGACGTCCATCCGCACATGCTGCGGCACTCGTTCGCCTCGCACGTGCTGCAGTCGTCGGGCGACCTGCGCGCGGTGCAGGAAATGCTCGGCCACGCGTCGATCGCCGCGACCCAGGTCTACACCTCCCTCGATTTCCAGCGTCTGGCGCAGGTCTACGATGCGGCGCATCCGCGAGCGAAGAAGCGCGGCGACTGAAACCGCGGCGTTCCTTCCCCTTTGCCGAATGTGCAACGCGAGGCGGCGCCGATTTGCGGCATAATCGTCCGCCGGCCCCGCCGCCCGACCAAGGGCGGCCGCCTCCGAACGGCGTTACCACCGATCCTCATCATGGCCCTGATCCCCGCAACGATCCTCACCGGCTTCCTCGGCGCCGGCAAGACCACCCTGCTCAACCGCATCCTGAAGGAACCGCACGGCCACCGGATCGCGGTGATCGAGAACGAATTCGGCCCCGAGAACATCGACAACGCGATCCTGGTCGAGAACAGCGACGAGGAAATCGTCGAGATGAACAACGGCTGCATCTGCTGCTCGGTGCGCGGCGACCTGATTGCGGCGCTGACCGGTCTGGCGCAGCGGCGCGAGCGCGGCGAGATCGCGTTCGACCGGGTCATGATCGAAACCACCGGGCTGGCCAATCCGGGGCCGGTCGCTCAGACCTTCTTCCTCGACGACGAGGTCGCGCTGCGCTACCTGCTGGACGCGGTGGTCACC
The DNA here is from genome assembly GCA_051955575.1 of Burkholderiaceae bacterium. GTDB lineage: Bacteria > Pseudomonadota > Gammaproteobacteria > Burkholderiales > Burkholderiaceae_D > JBQCGO01. The sequence goes on along the minus strand of JBQCGO010000205.1, from coordinate 10,184 downwards.
GTGGTCGACGCGCGCCACGGCATGGCACAGCTCGATGCGCAGGAAGAGGCGCGGCGGCAGGTGGGTTTCGCCGATCGCATCCTGCTGTCGAAGACCGACCTGGCCTCGCCCGACGAGGTCGCGGCGCTCACCGCGCGGCTGGTGCGGATGAACCCGCGCGCGCCGATCTCGAAGACCGAGTTCGGCAGCGCACCGATCGACCAGATACTAGATATCCGCGGCTTCAACCTGAACGACAAGCTTGAGCTCGACCCCGCCTTCCTGGCGCAGGATGAGCAAGGGGAACATGGGGAACACGGTGCGGCGCACGATCACGACCGCTGCTGCGACGACCCGTCGCACGATCACCATCACGACCATCATCATTCGGCGCACGCGGACGACATCGCCGCCTTCGCGTTCACCAGCGACCGGCCGTTCGACGTGGCCCGTCTGGACGAATTCCTCGGCGGCCTGGTCCAGGTCTACGGCCCGCGGATGCTGCGCTACAAGGGCGTGCTGTGGATGCAGGACGCCGACTGCAAGGTGGTGTTCCAGGGCGTGCACCAGGTCATGGGCACCGACGTCGGCGCGCCGTGGGGCGAGGACGAAAAACGTTGCAGCCGCATCGTATTCATCGGCAAGGACTTGCCGAAGGACATTTTCGTGCGCGGATTGGAACAGTGTTTGAGTTAAACTAATGCGGTTTTGCCTTGCGGAGAGAATAATCAGAGATAACACGCATGGCAGGCAGGGGGGAACTGGCGCCCGCCGTTCCGGACACGCAGCGTTGGCGAGGAAGACATGAGCATAGCCGCGACGAAATCCACCCGTAAGAGCGCCGCCGGCCCGGCCGGCAAGGCTCCCGCAGTCAAGCCGGCTCCGGCCAAGAAGGACGGCAAGGCGGTCGCACCGCCCGCCACTCGCACTTCGGCCAAGCCCGAAGCGCGTCCGACGACCGCCAAGCCGGCTGCGAGAAAGACGGCCGGTGCCGCAGCGAAGCCGCCCGCCCGCAAGGCCGGCGCTGAGCCGGCGGCATCCATGCCCCGATCCGCCGGCGCCGCGCACGCGCACGATGGCGGCAGCGGGGTTTCCGACAACATCAAGCGCAGCATCGAACCGAAAGCAACCGAAGTGGCAACCAAGACTAGCAAATCCTCTCCCGAAGCAGCCAGGGAAGCCCCGCTCCTCACCGAGGAGCAGATCCTGAAAATGAGCGAAAAGGATTACATGAATCCGGCGCAGCTCGCGTTCTTCAAGGCGCGCCTGCAGCAGCTCGAACGGGATCTGGTGCGCAACGCCGGCGAAACCACCGAACACCTGCGCGAGACCGTGCTGGTTCCCGATCCGGCCGACCGTGCCACGATTGAGGAAGAGCACGCGCTCGAACTGCGCACCCGCGACCGCGAACGCAAGCTGCTGAAGAAGGTGCAGCAATCACTGGCCAGCATCGAGTCCGGCGACTACGGCTGGTGCGAGGAAACCGGGGAGCCCATCGGCATCCCGCGCCTGCTCGCCCGCCCCACCGCAACACTCTCGCTCGAAGCGCAGCAGCGCCGCGAACTCAAGCAAAAGCTGTACGGCGACTGACCGTTCGCAGCCCGGCGCGCGGCGCGACCGCGCGCCTCTTACTTTTTCCGGCCCCGCGCATACTGCGTCGTCCCTCCAGGCGTCCGGCGCCGCCCCGCGAGCCCTCTGCCGAATCACCCCGTTTGCGGCTTATTTGCGGCTTCGTGACATCGGATGCCCGCCGAATGCCGCCGCTCCGGTCCCGCAACAGTTACTTTATGGTACCTTTGACGGCCGGTTCGGCATGGACGGACGCAGACGCTCGGACAACGGAATCCGATCAGGACAATCGTGGGCATTTTTTCGCTCTTCGGCAAGAAAAGCACTCAGCAGCAGCCGTCGACCGGCGAGTCCCGTGCCGTGCGCGCCAGGCGTCGTGACGCGCCGAATACCATAGCGGGCCGCGCGCCGATTCCCGCCCAGCGCGAAGCGGCGCGCGAGACGTCGAGGAAGATCGACGCCATCGAGTCGGAGATGTCGAGCGAGTTCGTCGACCATGCCGACACCGGTCGCCCGACGCGCCCTGCCCCGGCTGCGGCGGCGCCTGCGCCTGACAGCATGCCTGCCGGCAAGGCCCGTCCCACGCTGGAAGAGGCGCTGGCCGGCGGCCCGAAGCCGGCCGCATTCCAGTCCACGCTCGCCATGGACGACAGCGCGGAATTCCTGCTCTCGGAAGAAGGCTGGTCCGGCGGCCTGCAACTGCCGGCTTCCGAGACTGCGCAGGCGCTCGACGAAGCCGCCATCCTGTTTGCAAACAACCAGAACGACATCGTCGAGCAGATGCTTCTCGATGGCATCGCCGACGGCAGCCCTAGCGCCGCCGCGCCGACCGCCTGGGCAATGCTGCTCGATCTTTACCAGATCGCCGGGCGCCGGGAAGCGTTCGAAGAGCTCGCGGTGCGCTATGCCAGCACCTTCGAAACGTCGCCGCCGACCTGGAAGGATCAGACCGCAGTCACCGGCCCAAGTACGGCCACGCCGGCCACGCCGACCGTGGCGCTCGTCGGCAAGCTGGATGCGACCATCGTCAAGCAACTGGACAAGATCCAGCGCCTGAGCGAGAAGCATGCGGCGCTGCGATTGGAGTTCCTGCGCGTGACCGGCGTCGATCCGGTCGGCTGCGGGCTGCTGCTGCGGGTACTGAAGAAGCTGCGCAAGGCTGGCATCGAGCTGGTGCTGCTCGGCGCGCCGGAACTCGCCGACAAGATCCGTTCGATCCTGCAGGTCGGCCGCCGCGACGAAACCGAGGCGCCGTGGCTCCTGCTGCTCGAACTCCTCCAGCTGCTCAACCGCGAGAAGGAATTCGAGGAAACCGGCATCGATTACTGCGTCACGTTCGAAGTGTCGCCGCCGTCGTTCGTGGCCCCGCGTGCCAAGGTAACGATGGCGCGGCACGACGAGGCGCCGGACATGCTGTCGGGCCATTTCGCGATGCCCGCGGTGATCGAAGGCAAGATCGACGATCTGGTGCATGCAATCGTCGATCACGCCGCGCTGCACCAGCCGGCGATTCTCGATTGCTCGCGGCTGGCGCGCATCGAGTTCGGCGCGGCCGGGCAATTGCTGAACAGTCTCGCACCGGTCTGCAACGGCGGTCGGCGCATCGAGTTCCACGATGTCAATCACCTCGTCGCCGCGCTGTTGCGCGTGATCGGCATCGACAGCATTGCCCGCGTGCTGGTCCGCCGCAACTGATTCGCCTCGGCTGATTCGCTGCGACCTTCGCCGCAGCGCATTTCAGCCCTCCCTCTGCTCGTGCCGTCCGGCGCGGCTTGCATTTCCGGCATCTGCCCCCAATTGCACCGTTATTGCATCGTCGACCGGCGCGCCGCCGGTACAGCCCGGGGGATACCAGATGGAACAATTTCACGGCACCACGATCGTCTCCGTGCGTCGCGGCAGCCGCGTCGCGCTTGGCGGCGACGGCCAGGTGACGCTCGGCAACATCGTCATGAAAGGCACCGCGCGCAAGGTACGCAAGCTGTATCACGGCAAGGTGCTGGTCGGCTTCGCCGGCGGCACCGCCGACGCGTTCACGCTGCTGGACCTGTTCGAGGCCAAGTTGGAAAAGCACCAGGGCAACCTGATGCGCGCCTCGGTCGAACTGGCCAAGGACTGGCGCACCGACCGCATGCTGCGCCGGCTGGAAGCGATGCTGCTGACCGCCGACCGCGAGACCACGCTGGTCATCACCGGCAACGGCGACGTACTGGAGCCGGCAGACGGCATCGGCGCAATCGGCTCCGGCGGCACGTTCGCTCAATCGGCGGCCAAGGCGCTGCAGGAAAACACCGACCTGCCGCCGGCGGACGTCGTCAAGAAGGCGCTGACCATCGCCGGCGAACTCTGCATCTACACCAACCTGTCGCACATCGTCGAAACGCTGGACGATTGACCGCGTCCGGCATCGCGTCCGACCGGACCGTCGCCCCCGCACTCTCCCTGCTTGCCGCGCCACGCGCTTCCATCATGAACATGACACCCAAAGAAATCGTTTCCGAACTCGACAAGCACGTCGTCGGCCAGTCCCGCGCCAAGCGTGCGGTCGCGATCGCGCTGCGCAACCGCTGGCGCCGGCAACAGGTCGACGAGCCGCTGCGGCACGAGATCACGCCGAAGAACATCCTGATGATCGGCCCGACCGGCGTCGGCAAGACCGAGATCGCGCGCCGCCTGGCGCGGCTGGCGGGCGCGCCGTTCATCAAGATCGAGGCGACCAAATTCACCGAGGTCGGCTACGTCGGCCGGGACGTCGACACCATCATCCGCGACCTGATCGACATCGGCATCAAGCAGACGCGCGAAGTTGAGATGCGGAAGGTCCGCACGCGCGCCGAGGATGCGGCCGAGGACCGGATCATCGACATCCTGGTGCCGCCGGCGCGCGACTTCGGCTTCAATGCCGCCGGCGCTCCTTCCGACGACCCGGCCGGCAACTCGACCCGCCAGACCATGCGCAAGCGCCTGCGCGAAGGCGCGCTCGACGACCGCGAGATCGAGATCGAGGTCGCCGAAGCGGCGCCGCAGATGGAGATCATGGCGCCGCCCGGCATGGAGGAAATGACCGAGCAAATCAAGTCGATGTTTGCCGGCGTCGGCGGCGGCCGCAAGAAACCGCGCAAGGTGAAGATCGCCGAGGCGCGCAAGCTGCTCGCCGAAGAAGAGGCCGGCAAACTGATCAACCCGGACGAGTTGAAGCAGATTGCGATTGCCAACGTCGAGCAGAACGGCATCGTGTTCCTTGACGAGATCGACAAGATCGCGTCGCGCTCGGAAGGCGGCAGCACCGCCGATGTCTCACGCGCCGGCGTCCAGCGCGACCTGCTGCCGCTGGTGGAAGGCACCACGGTCAACACCAAGTACGGCATGATCCGCACCGACCACATCCTGTTCATCGCGTCGGGCGCGTTCCATCTCGCCAAGCCGTCCGACCTGATCCCGGAACTGCAGGGCCGCTTCCCGATCCGCGTCGAGCTCGACTCGCTGTCGATTGCCGATTTCGAGCGCAACCTGACCGGCACCGACGCCTGCCTGACCCGGCAGTACGAAGCGCTGCTCGGCACCGAGAGCGTACAGATTCGGTTCACCGACGACGGCATCCGCCGGCTCGCGGAAATCGCGTTCTCGGTCAACGAGAAGACTGAGAACATCGGCGCGCGCCGGCTCTACACCGTGATGGAGAAGCTGCTGGAAGACCTGTCGTTCTCGGCCGGCGAAGACGAACGGAAGCAGGTGGACATCGACGCCGCCTACGTCGACGAGCGGCTCGGCGCGCTGGTGATCGACGAAGATCTGTCGCGCTACGTGCTGTAGGAAAGTCCTGCACGGCGCCATAGGCGGCGCCGCGACGACGTCACCGGGCGCCCGACACCTGTCGCTGTCCCGGCGGCACCTGCTGCGCCGGTTGCGCCTGCTGAGGCTGCTGCGTTTGTTGAGTCTGTTGAGTCTGCTGGCCACCCTGCTGCGGGAAGCCCGGCGGCTGCTGGCCCTGCATGCCGGGCGGCAGATCCTGCTGGCCCGGCGCACCGCCTTCCTGCGTTTCCGGCGGCGGCACCGACTGGCTGCCTGACGGCATCGGCTCCACGACCTGTGGCGGCGGCATCGACGGGTTCACCGTCTCGCCCGATCCCTGCATCGACGGATTCACGTCCTCGCCCGCGCTCTGCTCCGGCGGCACCATGCCCTGCTGCGGCTGTCCCGGCTGCATCGGCATCGGCTGCGCGGACGCGCCGACCGGCGCCGTGCTCGCGTTGCCGGTCGCGCTCTGCGACTTGGCGTCTTCCGGCAGTTCCACGCGTTTGACCACACCGGATTCCGCCACCAGCACGAAGCGCGGATGGACTTCCTTGACTGTCGCCCCCGGCGAGATTTCTGCGCCGACCGGGTAGGCGCGCGCCGGCTTGCCGTCGGCGGCCAGGATCGCCACGCTGCCCGCCGGATCGTCGGCGACGATCACGCCCTTCAACTGGTAATTCGACGCCACCGCGACCGCGCCGCGACCGCCGAACAGGCCGGCGGCGGCCGACAGGTCGACGTCCTGCGGCCCGGCCGCCGGCGGCGCCGCCACCGGGCGCAGCGGCGGCTTGTAAAGCGCGAGCCCCCAGTACGCGACCGAGGCGCACAGCGCGACGAACAACACGAAACTGGCGGCCAGCGGCAGGCGCTTCATGACTTTCCTTTCATAACTCTCTAACGCACCAGCTGGTTGATTTCGATGATCGGCATCAGCACCGCCAGCACGATCAGCAGCACCACCACGCCCATCGCCAGGATCAGCGCCGGCTCCAAAAGGCCGGCGATGGTCAGCGCGCGCCGCTCGAGGTCGGCTTCCTGGGCATTGGCGGCGCGGTCCAGCATCGCCGGCAGTTCGCCGGTGACTTCGCCGGCGCGGATCATGTGGATCAGCATCGGCGGGAAATGCTTGTGCGCCGACAGCGCGCGCGCCAGGCTGACGCCCTCGCGCACGCTGGCGGTCGCGTCCTCGACCTGGGTGCGCATCGCGACGTTCGACAGCGTGTCGCGGCTGGTCTGCAGCGCGCGCAGGATCGGCACGCCGGAGCCGGTGGTGATCGCCAGCGTGCTGGCGAAGCGCGCGGTGTTCAGGCTGCGCTCGAACTTGCCGTACACCGGCGCGTTCAGCAGCCAGCTGTGCCAGCGCTGCTTGACGCCGGCGTCGCGCAATGCCAGGCGCCAGACGTAGAACGCGGCGATGACGACCAGCGCGACGATCCAGCCGTAGTGCCGCACGAAGTCGGAAATCCCCAGCATCATCACCGTCAGGAACGGCAGCTTCTGCTTGGTGTTGGCGAACACCGAGACGATCTGCGGCACCACGTAGGTCAGCAGGAAGATCACGATCGCGAACGCGACCACGGTGACGATGGCTGGATAGGTGAACGCCAGCCGCACCTTCTGCACCAGCGCGTTGCGGCGCTCGATGTAGTCGGCCAGCCGCGACAGCACGCGCGAGAGCTGGCCGATCTGCTCGCCCGACGCGACCAGCGCGCGGTAGATGTCGGCGAAGTCGCGCGGATGGCGCGACAGCGCGACCGACAGCGCTTCGCCGCCCATCACGTCGGCGCGGATCGCCGCGACCAGGTCGCGCAGGTAGGTGCGCTCGGCCTGCTCCATCAACGCGGTCAGCGCCTGTTCCAGCGGCAGGCCGGCTTCGAGCAGGCTGGCGAGCTGGCGCGTGAACAGCGCCATCTCGGTGGTCGACAGGCGCTCGCCGAAACTGTAGCGGCGCGCGCCGCTGGCGGCGTCGCCTTCGCCGGCGATCGCGTCCACGCGCAGCGCGACCAGGCCCTGCGCGCGCAGGTCGGCGCGCGCGGCGCGCGGACTGTCGGCGTTGACGACGCCCTTGCGGGTGCCGCCGGCGTCGTCGACGGCTTCGTAACGGAAGGCTGGCACGGCGTTGGTCTACCTCTTCAAATCATCGAATGCGCAAATCGCTGCGTCGTCATTCCTTGGTCACGCGCAGCAGCTCGGCCGGCGTGGTGGTGCCGTCGCGCAGCCAGCGCTCGCCGTCCTCGCGCATCGTGTGCATGCCGTTGCGGGTAGCGGTGGTACGGATCTCGGCCTCGGACGCCTGGTTGTGGATCTGCGCGCGGATCTCGTCGGTGGTCTGCAGCAGTTCGTAGACGCCGATCCGGCCCTGGTAGCCGGTGTGGCCGCACTTGTCGCAGCCGACCGCCTTCCAGAACTGGCCGTCCGGCTGCCGGCAGTGCGGGCACAGCTTGCGCACCAGCCGCTGCGCGACCACGCCGAGCAGCGAGGACGACAGCAGGAACGGCTCGATGCCCATGTCCAGGAGACGCGTGACCGCCGCGGCCGAATCGTTGGTGTGCAGCGTGGCCAGCACCAGGTGGCCGGTGAGCGACGCCTGCACCGCGATCTGCGCGGTTTCCAGGTCGCGGATCTCGCCGATCATGATCACGTCCGGGTCCTGGCGCAGGATCGCGCGCAGCGCCTTGGCGAAGGTCATGTCGATGCGGGCGTTGACCTGGGTCTGGCCGATGCCGGTCAGCTCGTACTCGATCGGGTCTTCCACCGTCAGCACGTTGGTGGTCGCCACGTTCAGCCGTGACAGCGCCGCATACAGCGTGGTGGTCTTGCCCGAGCCGGTCGGCCCGGTCACCAGCACGATGCCGTGCGGCTGCGCGATCATCCGGTCGAACTGCTGCAGCACCGGCTCGCTCATGCCGAGCGACTGCAGGCCGAGGCGGCCGGCTTCCTTGTCCAGCAGACGCAGCACCGCGCGCTCGCCGTAGCCGGTCGGCAGGGTCGAGACGCGCACGTCGACCGGCTTGCCGCCGATGCGCAACGTGATGCGGCCGTCCTGCGGCAGCCGCTTCTCGGCGATGTCGAGCTGGGCCATGATCTTGATGCGCGAGATCAGCGAGGCGTGGATCGCCTTCTTCGGCCGCACGATGTCGCGCAGCGCGCCGTCGATGCGGAAGCGCACCACCGAGATCTGCTCGAACGGCTCGATGTGGATGTCCGACGCGCCCTCGCGCAGCGCCTGCGTCAGGAGCGCGTTGATCATCCGGATCACCGGCGCGTCGTCGGCTGATTCGAGCAAGTCCTCGACGGCCGGCATGTCGTGCATCAGCTTGGCCAGGTCGACGTCGGTTTCCAGTTCGTCGACCACCTGCGCGGCGTCGCCGCCGGAGCCGGCGTAGGCCTTGGCGATCGCGGCATCGAGCGCGTCGCGCGGCATGGTTTTCAGACGCACGCGGCCGAAACGGCGGCTGACCTCGGCGATCGCGGTCGGCCGGGTGGCGTCGGAGACGAGCACTTCGACCGGGCCGGCGCCGTCGTCGGGGCGGCGCGCCAGCACCGCGAAGTCGCGCGCGAAGGCATAGGGGAGGAGTCGGGCTTCCATCGGTTGTCTTGGATCAGTTCGCGTAAACGTCGTTGTCGGTGTCGGGCTGCGACCGCGGCGAGGCGGCCGGCGGCGTCGCTTGCTGCGGCGCCGGGACAGGCTGCTGAGGTTGCTGTCCGGATTGCGGCTGCGCGCCCTGCCGCAGATCTAGCGTCGGGCTCGCCGCCGGATTGCCGGCCGGCGGCGCGTTGCGCAGCGTCGCGCCGCCGCCGATCAATTGACCGTTCTGCAGCGGGGGCAGCACCGGGTTCTCGATGTGCGGCAGGATCGGCGAATCGGGCAGCGCGGCGCCGATCTGCCGGTTGCGGAAGTAATCGTAGCGGTCGTTGAGCACGTCGACGCTCTTCTCGTTGTCGCGAATGATGATCGGGCGCAGGAAAATGATCAGATTCGTCTTGTTCAGGGTCTGCTTGCGGTAGCGGAACAGCCCGCCGACGAACGGCAGGTCGCCCAGGCCCGGCACCTTCTCGACGGTGCCGTTGCCGTTGTCCTGGATCAGGCCGCCGAGCACCAGCGTCTGGCCGTCGTCGACCAGCACGTTGGATTCGAGCGAGCGCTTGTTGGTGATGATGCCGGCGGTGTTGGTGCTGCTGGCGATGCTCGACACCTCCTGGTAGATATGCATCTTCACCGTGCCGCCCTCGGTGATCTGCGGCCGCACGCGCAGCGCGATGCCGATGTCCTGCCGCTCGATGGTCTGGAACGGGTTCACGCCGGCCGCGCCGCCGGACGCCGCGGTGGTGTACTGGCCGGTGATGAACGGCACGTTCTGGCCGACGATGATCTTGGCTTCCTCGTTGTCCAGCGTCACCAGGTTCGGCACCGACAGGATGTTGGCGTTGGCGTTGCTTTCCAGCGCGCGGGCCAGCGCGCCCAGGCCGAGCTGGCCGTTGGCGAGCTGGCGGAACACGCCGAGCGTCAGGCCGTTGCCCGGCGCGGCCGGGATGCCGTTGGTCTTGATGTTGACCGCCTGCTGGAACAGGTTGTCGCCGCCGGTCGAAAAGCTGGTGCCGGCGCCGATCCGCACCGAGCTGTTGCTGTTGCCGGACAGGCCCAGCCACTGGATGCCGAGTTCGGCCGCGGTGTCGGAGGTGACCTCGACGATCAGCGATTCGACGTAGACCTGCGCGCGCCGCACGTCGAGCTGGTCGATCACGGTGCGCAGGTTGCGGTAAACCGGCTCGCTGGCGGTGATGATCAGCGTGTTGGTCGACGGATCGGCCTGGATGAAGCCGCCGGCGCTGCCGGCGGC
>JBQCGO010000204.1:0-19681 GCA_051955575.1 Burkholderiaceae bacterium | reverse complement strand
AGCAGGATCATCAGGTCCGAGTGCTGGATGCGCGAGATCCACACCTTCTGGCCGTTGACCACGTAACGATCGCCCTTTTTGACGGCGGTGGTCTTGATCTTGGTCGTGTCGGTGCCGGTGGTCGGCTCGGTCACCGCCATCGACTGCAGCCGCAGCTCGCCGGTGGCGATCTTCGGCAGGTACTGCTGCTTCTGTTCGGCCGAGCCGTGCCGCAGCAGCGTGCCCATGTTGTACATCTGGCCGTGGCAGGCGCCGGCGTTGCCGCCACAGCGGTTGATCTCTTCCATGATGATCGACGCCTCGGTCAGTCCCAGGCCCGAGCCGCCGTATTCCTGCGGGATCAGCGCCGCCAGCCAGCCGGCCTCGGTCAGCGCGTTGACGAATTCCTCCGGGTAGCCGCGCTCCTCGTCGATGCGGCGGAAGTATTCGGCGGGGAAGTGGCTGCACAGGTCGCGGATCGCGTCGCGCAGGTCCTGATATTCATCGGTGGTGTGAAGCATGGATGTTTTTCCTGATGGGGGAAGAGCGGCTCAGGCGAGCGTGGCGGTCGCGTCCATCGTCAGCCAGCCGTCGGCGTCGCGCGTCCAGAGTTTCACCGTCTTGCCGTCGGCCTCGGGCTTGCCGCACACGAAGAACGGCGCGATGTCGAACAGCGGCTTGACCGCGCGGAAGCGGAACGCCGTCACCTGCGCGTCGGGCATCTGCCGCTGCAGCAGGTCGACCAGCAGGGTCGCGATCAGCGGACCGTGCACCACGAGGCCGGGATAGCCCTCGACCTCGGTCACGTAGCGGCGGTCGTAGTGGATGCGGTGGCCGTTGAAGGTCAACGCCGAGTAGCGGAACAGCAGCACGTCGTCGGGGCGGATCTCGCGGGTCCACGCGGCGTCGGCCGGCGCGGCCTGCGGTTTCGGCGGCACGTCGTCCGGCCGCGGGTTCTCGCGGTAGACGATGTCGTGTTCCTCGGTGATCGCCACGCCGTCGCGGTCGCTGATCTCGTGCCGCACCAGCACGAACACCAGCGGGCCGGTGCGGCCTTCCTTCAGGCTGACGTCGGCAATGGTCGAGGTGCGCGAGATCGGTTCGCCGGCGCGCAGCGGATGGTGGAACTGGAAGCGCCCGCCCGCCCACATGCGGCGCGGCAGCGGCACCGGCGGCAGGAAGCCGCCGCGCGCGGCATGACCGTCGGGACCGAGTTCGTCCTGGCGGTGGATCGGCAGGAAGTACAGCCAGTGCCACAGCGGCGGCAGCGGGTCGCCGGGATTCGGCGCGGGATTGTCGCGGTTGAGGGTGGCGGCGAGGGCGGCGACCGGCGTGGCCGTCGCGATGTCGTCGGTCGAGGCGGTCTTGCCCAGCCATTGGCGCAGATGGTCGATGTCCACGATGTCGCGATGTCCGTTTGTCGATGGTCAAACGACAAGTTTGATCCCAATTCGCCGCACGGGGCAATTCGCGATTCCTTAACGGGGACTTAACAACAGGCGAATGCGGGTTAACACGTATTGCCGAAAAGCAGCATTGCCGCTCAAGGCTCGCTTTGCGCGGTCAGCAGTTCGACCAGGTCGCGTGCGAACACCGGCAGCAGCTCCAGGCTGCGCACGCAGATCTGCAGGTTGCGCACCGCCCAGTCGTCGCGCAGCGCGATGATCCGGACCGACATCGACGCCGCGTAGCGGCGCGCGGCCGATTCGGGCAGCACGCCGACGCCGGCGTCGGCCTCGACCATCCGGCACATCGCCTCGAAGTTGCCGACCCGGATGCGGATCTTCATCGGCTTGTTGGCTTCCGCCGCCGCCTGCGTGACGAAGGTGTGGATCGCGCTGGCTTCCGGCAGGCCGACGTAGTCGTAGTCCAGCGTGTCCTCGAACGCGACCGTACCGCGCCCGGCCAGCGGATGCGACGGCGCGGTCGCGACCACCAGCCGATCCTTCCGATAGGGCAGCGTTTCCAGCCCCTCGGTGCGCACGTTGCCGGCGACGATGCCGATGTCGGTGCGGCCCTCGGCGACCGCGCGCACGATGTCGTGCGACAGCCGCTCGCGCAGGTCGATGCTGATGTCCGGATGCGCGGCCAGGAAGGCCGGCAGCACCGTCGGCAGGAACTCGGTGATCGCGGTGGTGTTGGCGAAGATGCGCAGGTGCCCCTTCACGCCGCGCACGTATTCCTGCAGGTCGCCGCGCAACTGCTCGAGCTGCTGCAGCACCAGCCGCGCGTGCAGCAGCAGCGCCTGGCCGGGCGGGGTCAGCGTCACGCCCTGCGCGGTCCGGTACAGCAGCTTCACGCCGATGCTGTCTTCCAGGTTGCGGATGCGCGTGCTGGCCGCCGGCAGCGACAGGTGCGAGCGTTCCGCGCCGCGGGTCAGGCTGTTTTCTTCCGAGATGTTGACGAACAGGCGGAGGTCGACCAGATCGAAATGCATGACGATGGACGCGCCGCACGGTGCGGCGAGTGTCGGAAAGCCGCATTCTTGCATACCCGTCCGGCAACGCCCGCGGCGCGGTCGCTGCTCCGGCCGGCTCGTGCTAATCGATGTGAAAGCGCGCGTACAGCAGGATCACGTTGCGGGCGCCGCTGTCCGGCATGTGGGGCGCGTAGGACAGCACCAGCTTCGACGAATTGTCGTCCGACATCATCAGCGGCAGGCCGATCCGGTACGGGCCGTGCAGCGAGCGGTCGACGATGCCGCGCTCCTCGAGCCGCTTCAGCAGGCTGCCGCCGCTCTCGATGCGCAAGCCCGGAAAGGCCCGCAGCCGCGACGCCCGCACCACGACCGGCGGCGCGTCCGAGAGCGTCGGAAGCTCCGCGGCAGCAGCCGGCTGCTGCGCGAAAGCCGGCGCGCTGGCGGGAATCGTCAGGGCCGCAAGGGCTGCGATCGCCGTCGTCGCTGGATGGAATCGCTTCATTCCCGGTGCCTCGGATTGCGCATAGTCGATTTCATCATCGTGCATCGCCCGCGTTCCGGCTTGATCGGTCTCAGAGGCGATTGGAAAACCCGGCGCACGCCATGATCCCGATCATGCGTCGTCGGCGTTCCCCAGGCCGGCTGCCTCGCCTGCGTCGCCTGCAGCATCCCCATCGCGCTCGGCGGTGCGCCGGTCGCGGGTGCGCCGGCCGCCGACCGGCTCGACCCGCTTGCGCCGTGCTTCCTTGCGGGCGTCGGCCTCGGCGACCTTCAGCGCCGCCTTGATCCGCTGCACGTTCTGGTAGCTTTCGGGGTCGTCCTTCTCCAGCATCTTCTGGCTCAGCTTGTAGAGCAGCAGCAGGCCCATGGTCGCGGCTGCGCCCATCGCGATCTGGGTAGTCTTGCCGGACAGCAAACCTTCCTTCGCTTCGGCCGGCTGCTCCGCTGCCGGGTCTTGTCGTTCGTTGGAATCGTTTTCGGGCATCGGTTTCCTCTCTTTCCAGCCACTGGAGCGCAATCCCGGCGAACGGTTCACGCGACGCGAGAAATGTCTGTACTGCATCAAACATGCGTCGACCTCCGGGTGCGCCGTGCATCCCGCGCCACGCCCGGCGCGTCGCGCTTGCGCGGGCCACCGGATGCGCGCACCATGAAGCCCCTTTTCGCCCACCGTTCCACATCCGTTCCGCTTGCGTCCCCGTATCACTTCCGTCGGCCTCATGATGCCGGCGCCGTCCGGCGGTTTCCGCTACCCCCAGCATCTCGATGGACCCGGCCTCGACGCGCTGCCCGCGAAGCCGGGCGTCTATTTTTTCCGCGACGCCGCCGGCGACGCGATCTACGTCGGCAAAAGCGTCAACATCCGCAGCCGCGTGCTGGCGCACCTGCGCGCGCCTGACGAGGCGGCGATGCTGGAGGAAAGCCGTGCCGTCGATTTCGTCCGCACCGCCGGGGAGATCGGCGCGCTGCTGCTCGAGTCCCGGCTGATCAAGCAGCTCCAGCCGCGCTACAACGTGCTGCTGCGCGAGGTCCGGCAAACCCATGCGTTGCGGATCGACCCGGATTCCGGGCAGCCGCACGCGGCGGTCCGCGACGACGGCGCGCCGGCCTACGGCCTGTTCGCGTCGCGTTCGGCAGCGGAGGAGGGGCTGCGCAGGCTGCTGCGCCGCCATGGTCTGTGTCCGGCGGTCTGCGGACTGGAAACGACGGTGCGCGGCCGGGCCTGTTTCGCGCATCAGCTCGGCTGCTGCCGCGGCGCCTGCATCGGCAGCGAGACGGCGGACGCGCACGCCGGCCGCTTGCGCGAGGCGCTGGAAAAGCTGGAAGCGGCGGTGTGGCCGTTCGACGGCGCCGTCGGCATCGTCGAGGAATGCGACGGCTGGCGCCAGACCCACGTGGTCGACCGCTGGTGCTATCTCGGGTCGCTGGAGGGCCACCGCCGTACGTTGCCGCGCCGGCCGGTGGCGGGCGGCGTGGACATCGATACCTACAACATCCTGTTCCGACCGATCCTGACGGGCGAATTGCCGGTCATCCCGCTTGCGTCTTCGGAAACGGCGGCGAACGACCCGGCAATGGCGCCGCGGACAAGGCCGGCGAGGCGGCGCCGCGATCGCTGACGCCGCCGACCGCGCCGTCTTGCCTCCTCGAATGCTTGACGGCGCGCAAACCCGCTTCCCGACCCTCCTGCTCTAATCCGGTACGTTTTTTTGCCGCATCCGCGCCGGATGCGGCAGCTTCCCGTCCATCGTTTCCGGAGAACGCCTGATGTCATTTCGTCCCCCCGCCGTCATTCTGAATACCGCCGCCCTGTGCGGCGCCGCGCTCGTCGCCGCATGCGGGGGCGGCGGCGGCACTACCTACGTCGTCGAGCGGGCCACGCCCCCGGCGGCGCCGACGACCGCCATTTCCGGCGTGTTCGACGGCAAGACCGCCGACGGCGCGCCGATCACGACGCTGCTGCAGAACGACGGATCGTATTTCCTCGTGTATTCGCCGGCCGCCGCGCCGCAGACGCCGTCCGGCGTGGTGCTCGGCACCGGCACACTGAACGGCGGCAGCTTTTCGTCGACCGATGCGCTCGACCTGAGCCTGACCGGCACCGGCCAGCAGTCGCCGCAACCGGCGACGCTGTCGGCCAGCTACGCGCCGGCCAAGTCCTTCAACGGCAGCATCGCCTACACCGCCAAGGCCGAAACCACCGCGTTCACCGGCAGCTACAACTCCAGCTACGCGACGCTGCCGACGCTGTCGTCGCTCGCCGGCGTCTACGTCGGCAGCATCGCGACGAAGACGGTGAAGGAAGAAAACATCGAATTGACGATTTCGGCCGACGGCAAGGTGACCGGGGTGCTGCATTACTGCGGCTGCTCGGTGACGGCGACGCTGCAGAAGAATGCGGCCGGCAACGCCTACTACGCGACCCTGGTATTCAACGGCAAGGAGCATCCACTGGCCGGGAAGAGCATGGCCGGCAATCTGTACGCCGATACCGTCACGCACCGGATCTACATCGTCGGTGCACTCACCGACAAGTCGTCGCCGGTCATCTTCGTCGGCCGCAAGAGCTGACGCTGCGCCGACCGGCCCGCTCCGTCCGGCCCGCTTCGTCCGGCGTCAGGCACCCAGCCAGGGCAGCCCGGCGTAGCACCAGCCGTTGACCGTCTTGCGGTGGCCGGCGGCGTCCTTGTCGCCCTCGAAGCCTTCCAGGATGTCGAAGCAGCGGGCGTAGCCGTGCTCGGTCGCCTGCGTCGCGGCGTGGCGCGAGCGCACGCCGGAGCGGCACAGGAATAGCAGCGTGTCGTCCGGCGCGGCGGCTTCGGACAATTGCCTCAGGAATTCCGGGTTGCGCACGCCGCCCGGATAAAGATTCCACTGCGCCCACAGATGCTGCGCCTCGGGAATCGCCACGCGGCCGATCCAGTCGCGCTCGGCGTCGGTGCGGACGTCGACGATGCGGGCCGACGGCAGCGCCGCCACCAGTTCGAACGCTTCGCGCGGCGTGACCGCGCCGGCATACGACAAGCCATTGCGCTCGCCGCGTTCGCGCGCCGTTTTCAGGATGGAATCGGGATTGGACACGTCGGTCTCCTCGTCGAAGGTGGTGCATCGTTGGAGTGCATTGATGCACCACGAGTGGGCAAAATTTCTTTCTCTAATCGTTATGCACTGAAATAGTGCAAAAAAATGCCTTGCCAGGCATTTTGCTCCGGCGATCGCTTGCTGCGAAAACCCGCGAAAACTTGTGCAACGGCATCGTTTTCCACCGGAATTTTCATCGATCCGGCACCCGGAAAACCGGCGCGCCGCGTACGGTTCGTGGCATGGAATCTGCTATTATCCGCCCGCTGAGTTCAGAGCCTGTTTGCAAGCCTGCTGCGCGGTCCGATTGGTGTCATTCTCCGGTGCCCGCAACGTTCGCAGTCATCGGCATCCGTCCCATATTCCGGGCCGGTTCCGACGCGCCCGCGACGGTTTCCAAACAGGTTCTCCAGGCCTTCATCCCCTCGCGCAAGCCGACGGCCTGTCGTGGGGACGATGCCGGCGACTCAAACGCATCCGCCACATCAGTTCATTCTAGGAGATACGCATGGCAAGGACGGCCGCAGAGGTCTTGAAAATGGTGAAGGACAACGAAGTCAAGTTCGTCGACTTCCGCTTCACCGACACCCGGGGCAAGGAACAGCACGTCACCGTGCCGGTTTCCCATTTCGACATGGACAAGTTCGAGTCCGGCCATGCGTTCGACGGTTCGTCCATCGCCGGCTGGAAAGGCATCGAGGCTTCCGACATGCTGCTGATGCCGGACGCCACCACGGCCAACATCGATCCGTTCATGGAAGAGACCACGCTGTTCATGCAGTGCGACGTGATCGAGCCGTCGGACGGCAAGGGCTACGACCGCGACCCGCGCTCGATCGCGCGGCGCGCCGAGGCGTACCTGAAATCCTCCGGCATCGGCGACACCGCCTATTTCGGCCCGGAACCCGAATTCTTCATCTTCGACGGCGTGCGCTGGAAGATCGACATGTCCGGCTGCTTCGTGAAGATCGATTCCGAAGAAGCGTCCTGGACCACCGGCGAAAAGATCGAAGGCGGCAATACCGGCCATCGTCCGACGGTCAAGGGCGGCTACTTCCCGGTCCCGCCGGTCGACAGCTTCCAGGACATGCGCTCGGAAATGTGCCTGGTGCTCGAGTCGCTCGGCATCCCGGTCGAAGTGCACCACCATGAAGTCGCCGGCGCCGGCCAGAACGAGATCGGCACCAAGTTCTCGACCCTGGTCGAGCGCGCCGACTGGACCCAGACCATGAAGTACGTGATCTGGAACGTCGCGCACACCTACGGCAAGACCGCGACCTTCATGCCGAAGCCGATCGTCGGCGACAACGGCTCGGGCATGCACGTGCACCAGTCGGTCTGGAAGGACGGCAAGAACCTGTTCGCCGGCGACGGCTATGCCGGCCTGTCCGAGTTCGCGCTGTTCTACATCGGCGGCATCATCAAGCACGCCCGCGCGCTGAACGCGATCACCAACCCGGGTACCAACTCGTACAAGCGCCTGGTGCCGGGCTTCGAAGCGCCGGTCAAGCTGGCTTACTCGGCCAAGAACCGTTCGGCCTCGATCCGTATCCCGCACGTGGCCAACCCGAAGGGACGCCGCATCGAGACCCGCTTCCCGGATCCGTCCTCGAATCCGTACCTGTGCTTCGCCGCGCTGCTGATGGCCGGCCTGGACGGCGTGCAGAACAAGATCCATCCGGGCGAGGCCGCCTCCAAGGACCTGTACCACCTGCCGCCGGAAGAGGACGCGAAGATCCCGACCGTCTGCTCGTCGCTCGAACAGGCGCTGGAGCACCTGGACAAGGACCGCGAGTTCCTGACCCGCGGCGGCGTGTTCAGCAACACCATGATCGACGCCTACCTCGAACTGAAGATGGCGGAAGTGCAGCGTTTCCGGATGACCACGCATCCGGTCGAGTTCGACATGTACTACTCGCTGTAACCGGTTTCCATCCGGTTTCCGCAGAAGCGGGAAGGGTTCGCCCTTCCCGTTTTTTTTCGCCACGGCGCGGTTTGTCATCCCGTGCGGTGTTGCCCTAGAATGGCTCAGGTTCAACTTTCGGCGACTTCCATGAAACGATTCCTTCCTGTCCTCCTGCTGCTCGGTCTTGCCGCGGCGCGCGTCCACGCGGACAGCGACGTCTACCTGTGCGTCGACGAGAACGGCTACAAGGAATACCGGAACAACGGCATCACGAAGGGCTGCAAGAAGGTGGACCTGCCGGCGCTGACGATCACCGCGCCGATCAAGCGGACGGCACCCGCGCCGGCTGCCGCCGCGCCGGCCGATTTCCCGAAGGTCGACGGCGCCGCGCAAAAGGCGCGCGACAACGACCGCCGGCAGATCCTGGAAGACGAACTCAAGTCGGAAGAACAGAAGCTCGCCGATCTGAAGAAGGCGTACAACAACGGCGAGCCGGAGCGCCGCGGCGACGAGCGCAACTACGCGAAATACCAGGAGCGCGTGGCGTCGATGAAGGACGACATCGGCCGCAGCGAGCGCAACATCGAAGCATTGAAACGCGAGATCGGCAACCTGCGCTGATTCCTTCCCGACCGGCGCGGCGGCCGGCACGCGAATTGCAAACCGCGATCATGCCGCCCGCATCCTGCGGCGGTACAGCACGCAACGACCGGGCCGCGCAATGCGGTCGCCTCCGCCGATGACCGTCTCACCCGTCAAGCACCCGAAATCCGGCAAGGTCTCCCTCGAAGGACTCGACCTGCTGTCGTCCGCCGTGCTGCTGCTCGACGCAGAGGGGCGCGTCGTGTTCGCCAACGGCGCGACCGAGGACTTGCTGGAAACCTCGGCAAGGTCGCTGCTGGGCCATCGCCTCGGCGAAATCTTCGACAACGGCGGCGAACTCGACGCGGTGTTCCGGCAGGCGGTCGCCCGCCAATTTGCCGACAAGCGGCAGGACTTGACGCTGGAGCGCGCGGGCCGCGAACCGCTGCAGGTTCACACCGTCGTCACCGCGCTCGACGACGCGCAACTGCCGGTGCTGATCGAGCTGCGCGAAAACATCCAGCAACTGAAGCTCGACCGCGAGGAGCGGCTGCTCGACCAGAGCCAGGCCAACAAGGAACTGATCCGCAACCTCGCGCACGAGATCAAGAACCCGCTCGGCGGCATCCGCGGCGCTGCGCAACTGCTCGAGCTGGAGTTGCCCGAGCGGCACCTGAAGGAGTTGCGCGAATACACGCAGGTGATCGTCAAGGAAGCCGACCGGCTGCAGACGCTGGTGGACCGGCTGCTGGCGCCGCACCGGCGGCCGCACATCGTCGGCGACGTCAACATCCACGAAGTGTTCGAGCGGGTGCGCAGCCTGATCCTGGCGGAATTTCCGCACGGCCTGACAATCAAGCGCGACTACGATCTTTCAATTCCCGAGTTCCGCGGCGACAAGGAACAGCTGATCCAGGCGGTACTCAACATCGCGCACAACGCGGCGCAGGCGCTGGCCGGACGCATGCATGCCGGCGACGCGCACATGACGCTGCAGACGCGGATCGCGCGCCAGGTCACGCTCGCCAAGGTCCGTTACAAGCTGGCACTGGACTTGCATATCGTCGACAACGGACCGGGCATCCCGGACGACATCCGCGGCCGCATGTTCTACCCGCTGGTGTCGGGCAGGGAGGGCGGCAGCGGGCTCGGCCTGACGCTGGCGCAGACCTTCGTGCAGCAGCACCTGGGCGTGATCGAATGCGACAGCCGGCCGGGGTGTACCGATTTCCGGATCCTGATTCCGCTGACGTGACCCGGCGCGTGGTGTCGGGGAAGAACGAGAACCCTACAAGATGAAACCGATCTGGATAGTCGACGACGACGAGTCGATCCGCTGGGTGCTCGAAAAGGCGCTGGCGCGCGAAAGCCTGGCGACCAGGAGCTTTTCGAACGCGCACGATGCGATGGAAGCACTGAGGGACGGCGCGCCGCAGGTGCTGGTGTCGGACATCCGGATGCCGGGCGAATCCGGGCTCGAACTGCTGCAGGCGGTGAAGGCCCGGCATCCGGGACTGCCGGTCATCATCATCACCGCGTTTTCGGACCTGGATTCGGCGGTCGCCGCGTTCCAGGGCGGCGCGTTCGAATACCTTGCCAAGCCGTTCGACCTCGACAAGGCGGTCGAGCTGATCCGCCGCGCGCTCGGCGAAAGCCTGCGCGAGGTCGGCGCCGAGCAGGCGATCGGCGAGACGCCGGAAATCCTCGGCCAAGCGCCGGCGATGCAGGATGTGTTCCGCGCGATCGGCCGGCTGTCGCAGTCGAACGTGACGGTGCTGATCACCGGCGAATCCGGCACCGGCAAGGAGTTGGTCGCACGGGCCTTGCACAAGCACAGCCCGCGCGCGTCGCAGCCGTTCATCGCGCTGAACACCGCCGCGATCCCGAAGGATCTGCTCGAGTCGGAACTGTTCGGCCACGAGCGCGGCGCCTTCACCGGCGCGCAGGCGATGCGGCGCGGCCGTTTCGAGCAGGCCGAGGGCGGCACGCTGTTCCTCGACGAAATCGGCGACATGCCGTTCGATCTGCAGACGCGCCTCTTGCGCGTGCTGTCCGACGGTCATTTCTACCGCGTCGGCGGCCACCAGCCGCTGCGCGCCGACGTGCGCGTGATCGCCGCGACCCACCAGAACCTCGAGCTGCGGGTGCGCGACGGCCTGTTCCGCGAAGACCTCTACCACCGGCTGAACGTGATCCGGCTGCGGCTGCCGAGTTTGCGCGAGCGGCGCGAGGACATCCCGCTGCTGATCCGCCATTTCCTCGCGCAGAGCGCGCGCCAGCTCGGCGTCGAGGCAAAGCGGATGGCGGCGCCGGCGATGCGCTTCCTGTCGTCATTGGAGTTGCCGGGCAACGTGCGCCAGCTCGAAAACCTATGCAACTGGATCACGGTGATGGCACCCGGACAGACGGTCGAAGTCAAGGATCTGCCGCCGGAACTGATGGAAGGGCGCAGCTACCAGTCTTCGGACCTGCCGGTGCCCGCGCAGCCGCCGCTGCATGCCGCGCCGGTCGCGTCGGTGCCGGCCGGCGTGATGCCGAATATCGAGTTGCCGGCAAACGGCATCGACCGCGCGACGGTCGCGCGGCATCTGTCGACCGGTGCAGCGAGCGGTGCGGCGAGCGACCCGGCAGCCGTTTCGGCGGCGGCGCCGGTCGATGGCCACGATCGGCAGGACTGGGTGTCGCTGCTGGAGAACGAGGCGATGCAGATGCTCGCCGCCGGCCAGTCCGAAGTGATGGACGTGCTCGGTCGGCGCTTCGAGTCGGCGCTGATCAAGACCGCGCTGAAGCACACGCACGGCCGCAAGAACGACGCCGCGGTGCGGCTCGGCATCGGCCGCAACACGATCACGCGCAAGATCCAGGAACTGAAGATCGACGGCGCGCGCGACGAGTAGTTGGGCGCGCTCAGGCCGCGGTCGCGGCCGTGTCGATCGCCGACATCACTTCGTACGGGACGAGGTGGTGGATCATGTGGCCGTCACCCGGGATCCGGTGCATCTCGCTGTGCGGAAGGTCTTCGTGCAGGCGCGCCGACTGGATGTCGGTATTGACGATCGCATCGTCTTCTCCCGCAAGGATGACCACCGGCATCGTCAACTCGTGGTACTGCTTGCGCATCGCGAAGGCCGCCGGCACCATCAGCCCGCTTTCCGCCGCGCTCGCGCGCAGTTGCGACGGCCGCAGCGCCATCCAGGCCGGGAAGCGCTGGAAGCTCGGCGTCACCGCCGCCGGGCTGAACAGCTTCTGCACCAGCTTCGGCCAGATCAGCCGGCCGAACAGCGGCGATACGGTGTGCCGCATCAACGTGCCCAGCAGCGGAATCGCCGGCATCGCCAGCAGCGGCGCGTCCAGCCGCGGCGTCGGGTAGTAATAACCGGACAGCAGCACCAGGCTGCGCACCGCCTCGGGATGGTGCAAGCCCATCGCGACCGCGACCATCGTGCCCCAGGAATGCCCGACCACCACCGGCTGCTCGACCTGCAGTTGCGCAAGCGCCTTGACGATCAGGTCGGCCTGCGCCGCCGGCGTCCACACGGTCCCGCGCGGCCGCTCGCTGTAGCCGTAGCCGGGACGGTCGAACGCGATCACCCGATACGAGGCCGCAGCCAGGTCCACCACACCGCTCAGTTCGAAGTCGGCCGCCGAACTGCCGTTGCCATGCAGCAGCACCACCGGCTGCCCCTGACCACGATCGACGTAATGCAGCCGCACGCCGTCGACGGTGACGAAGCTGCCGTGCGGCGGGTGTTCGCGCTCGGCCTGCCGGGTTTTCCAGCGGACTGCGAGCGCAGCGCCGGCGAGCAGGGCGCCGGTGGCGAGCAGCGCGGTGCGCATGCCGCCGGAGGCGTGCGAAGGCGAGGTGCGGAGGGCGGATGGTTTCATGCGCGGGGCCGGTCGGAATCGGAGAGGTTGGAACGACCCCGGCAAAACGAGTTCCTGCGGCCGAAGATTGGCGCGCCGTCTCGCAGCGCCTGCCCGCCATGGCGCCGCCTTTTCGGCTAAGCTTCGCGCGCCGCCGATCGCAGCGGTTTCCAATCCCTTCCAGGGGAAAACGATGATCCGCCTCTACTACTATCCCGGCAACGCCAGCCTGGCGCCGCACATGCTGCTGGAAGAACTCGGCGTGCCGTACGCGCTGGAACTGGTCGACCGCGAGGGCGACGCGCACAAGCGGCCGGACTATCTCGCGCTCAATCCCAGCGGCAGGATTCCCGTCCTGGTCGACGGCGATCTCGTGCTGTTCGAATCCGCCGCGATCTGCCTGCACCTAGCCGACCGCCATCCCGAAGCCGGCCTGTTGCCGCCGCTGGGCAGCGCGGCGCGCGCGCATGCCTACAAGTGGCTGATCTACCTGACCAATACTTTGCAGGCCGAGACGCTGACCTATTTCTACCCGGAACGGCTGACCAGCGACGCGGCGATGGCCGAGGTGGTGAAGGCGCACGCCGAGGCGCGCATCGACGGCATGCTCGACCTGCTCGACGCCGAAGTCGCTCGCCACGGCGGTGACTGGCTGCTCGGCGACCGGTTCACCGTGGCCGATCCTTACCTGCTGATGCTGTGCCGCTGGACCCGCAACATGCATCGCCCGGCGCGCACGCGGCCGGCGCTGAATGCGGTGCTGGCAAGGATCGCGGCACGGCCGGCGGTGCGGCGGGCGTTCGAGCAGGAGGGGATTGCGGAGCCGGTGTATTGACGCTGTATTGATGCTGTTGCGAACCTGCCCGCGTGGCGTAGCGAGATCATTTCTTGACGGCTGTTCGAATACCCGTCGTCTTGCATGTTGCAGGTTTTTGATAGCCCTGAATTGATGAAGCGGCGTCATCGTCCGCTTTCGCCCGAAAGCGGTCGGCCATGGCGACGATTGGATGCTTGAAAGCGGAAATCGAAACAATATAATTCTTGCATGGCGCGGTAAATCAAGCTGCCTGCCTTTCCCGGCTTTTTAATACTGTGCCGAAATATATTGTGTTGCAGGAAAAGCGGCACGGGAATGGGCTGGTAGGGATTATCCGGGCAGAACAAGATCATGAAGCTTCCCCGCCGTGAGTTTTTGCGACTGACTGCGGGCGCTGCCACGCTCTCAGCGTTTACGCCCTTGGCTTGGGCGCAAGTCTCTCCGACGACTGCTCAGCATGTGAGAGTCGCCACTGGCCTACTCGCGACATGGCAAAGCACAGCTTGGCTGGGCGCCGAAGCCGGTCTCTTCAAAAAGCGAGGGATCGATATGACCCTGCCGGCCATCGCGGTCGGAGGCCCGCAGGCGGCGGCTGGTCTTACTCGCGGCGATTGGGAATTTGCCCACACCGGATCAGTGCCTGTCGCGGAAGAAGTGCTCAAGGGTCGGGACGCCGTCATTCTGGCGACGCCAACAACGGATTTCCCTAAGTCTTTCGTCATAACCCGAAGGGAGATCACTCAACTGGCGCAGCTCGACGGAAAGAAAGTCGGAATACTGACCGAGACCGGACAGACCAGTGTGGCGACCCGGCTGACGATCGAAAAAGCGGGTGCCACCGCGATTTACTTGCCTTTGGGTAAATTCGATCGAATCTATGCTGCGTTGGCTTCCGGAGAAATCGACGCGGGCGCGATGCCGATCGATCTCCGCTTCGTCGGCCAGGCCCGGTACGGCTGGAATGCCTTTCCAATGAATAGCTTCGACGGGCCCTCCATCTTCGCGACCAGTCGGAAGTTCGTTGCTTCCAACCGCGAGCTTGTGATGAACGTCATGCAGGGCTTCGTCGAGACGATCCATCTGTTCAAGACGCGGCCGGACATCGTGGTGCCTTTGCTGCAACGCTACTTGAAGATCCAAGATCGAAAGGCCATAGAGGATCTGTACGCATTTCATGTACCCGTATTCCAAAAGGTCCCGCGCCCGTCATTTCCAGCGATGCAGAAGTTACAAGACTTTCTTGCAAAGAAATACCCAGCAGCGGCGTCCCTGAAGGAATCCGACATTGCTGATTCTTCATTCATCGACGAACTTGAGCGAAGCGGATTTATAGATCGGCTTTATGGGCAATAGGAAAGCCGTAAGATGCCTCTTTACTCATGGAAGTCAAACTCCATCCTCTGCGGTGAGGCCTGACTTCTCGCTCAATCCGACGCTTCGCCGGACATACTTATTCATCGTCTTCTCGGCGCCGGTTACTCTAGTTCGTTAAGACGTCCGCTTTCAGGAAAGCTCTATGGCCGCTCAGGGTCGAAGGCAGCCATTCCGCTATGCGGATCTTCCCTGATTCCCGGTGTTGTTTCCAAGCGCCGAGCCCCTAAGCCTGGGCATCTTTCCTTCCAACCGGGCACGCACGAGTCCTCCCTGCGCGCATTCGACCAGCCCATCCGGTCTCTCACGCCGCAGACCGGCGTGCCCGGACCTCCCATGCAATCGGCGCGTGTCGCGCCGATTGCATTTGCCTCGGACTACTTCTTCACCTTGAAGATCGCGACCACGTCGCCGTACGGAAAGCCGAGCTGGAAGTTGCCGCCCGCCGCAACGGCTACGTACTGCTCGCCATTGACCGAATAGGTAACAGGCGGCGCATTGACCCCGGCGCCGAGATTGAAGCGCCACAGCCGCTTGCCGTTCTTCGCGTCGAACGCATCGAAGTAGCCATTGCCCTCGCCCATGAACACGAGATCGCCGGCAGTCGCCAGCGCGCCGCCGATCAGCGGCTGCGGTGCATCGTAGTGCCACGCGATCTTGCCGCTGTTGACGTCGATGGCGGAGAACACCCCGTTCTGGATCGAGCCCTTCTTCACGTTGGTGAAAGCGCTGCCCAGCCGGATGCTGCCCTTCGTGCTTTCGGGTTTCTGGGTGGTGAAATTCATCAACTGGTTCATGTCGAGCACGTACACGTAGCCGGTCTGCGGGGAATACGCGGGCGGCGACCACTCGGAGCCGCCGTTGGCGCCCGGAAGCATTTCCACGCCTTTCTTCGTGGGCGAGCTGAACATGTTGTCCGACTGCATCACGAACGGGTCCGACTTGCGGATCAGCTTGCCGTCGCGGCGATCCACGATATGGAACCAGCCATCCTTGCCCGCCTCGCCGGCAGCGGGAATCGTGCTGCCGTCGCTCTGCTTCACGTCGAACAGGACCACATTGCTCACCGCGTCGTAGTCCCAGACATCGTGCTTCACTTCCTGGTGATGCCAGGCCAGCTTGCCGGTGTCGATGTGGAGCGCCACGATGGAATCGCTGTACAGGTTGTCGCCCTTGCGCTTGTCGCCGTACAGATCGGGGTTCGGATTGCCGGTCGAGAAAATCAGCAGCTTGCGCTCGACGTCGATCGCCGGTGTCGTCCAGACCATCGCGCCGCCGTGCTTCCAGCTGTCGCCTTCGTAGCTCTTCGGATCGGTCGTCTGGAAACGCCAGGCCTGCTTGCCGTTGGACGCATCGTAGGCGGCGACGAAGCCGCGGATCGCCCACTCGCCGCCGGCGCTGCCGATGATGACCTTGCCGTCGAATACCTGCGGCGCCATCGTCTCGGAATAGCCGAGGCTCGGATCGGCGACCTTGACGCTCCAGTTCTTTTCGCCGGTGGCCGCGTTCAGCGAGACAAGCTGATCATCGAGGGTGACGAAGTAGACGTTGCCGTAGGCGACCGCGACGCCGCGGTTGACCGGGCCGCAGCAGATCTTGTTGTCGCCGAGCGAGTAGCTGGTTTCCCAGATCACTTCGCCGGATGTGGCGTCCATCGCCACCACCTTGATCTTGTGGTCGACGGTCGGCGTGGTCAGATACATCACGCCGTTGACCACGATCGGCGTCGCTTCGAAGCTGCCGACGAGGCCGGTCTGGGTCAGGGCGACCGGCACCAGCGAATCGACGTTCTGGGAATTGATCTGGTCGAGCGGTGAATAGCGCTGGTTGGTGTAGTCGCGGCCATGCAGCAGCCAGTTCGCATTGTCGTTCGTCGCCCCCAGCATCATCTGGTCGGTGACCTTGACCCGATCCGGTTCGGGCAGCTTGCCGGTGACGGTACGGTCGGCGCTGCCGATGTTCTGGATTTCGAGATTCGCCTGGCTGCCTCCGGCGGACGACGGCACCGGCGTCAGCGATACCTGGTCCAGCTTCTTCGAAGCCGTCTTCGTATTGTCATAGCCGTTGCGCGTGAGAATGAACGCGACGACGTCCTTGTACTGCTCCTCGGAAAGACCGCCCGGATTGTCGACCGGCATGTTGTTGCTGACATAGTCGAGCAGCTTGGCGGAGGTGTTGAAGCGATTCTCGATGCTCGCATGCCAGCTCGCCCCGGACAGTGCGGGCGCTGCACCTCCTTGCAGCTTCCCTCCGTGACACTGCGCGCACTGCTGGCTGTAGATGCCCGCGCCTTGCTGGGCCTGCTTCATGGTAAAGCCGCTACTGGTGGCGGCTTGCACAGAGCCGTTCACGGCAAGGCCGGCAACGGTAGCGAGCGCCAGCCGCAGCAACTGGGCGCGGGGGAGGGTTGGGGTTAGGCGGTGGGACGGGGACGATGGTTTCTCACGAGGTGGGAGGTGCATAGGGAGGCCTTCATTGTTGGAGTTGTGCCAACCGCATCCGGCCGAACGCGCCGAGCCACGCGCGCATCCCGAGGCGTCCCTCGAAAACGAGGAGAGGAGGGCAGCATTCGGGGCAGCGATAAATTGCCCGATGCAAAGCCTGAAATACGGTAGGGGAAGAATGAAGCGAGGGGTACGGTACCCCTCGCTTCTTTTCAAGAATATAACGTGCCTGCTGTTGCCATCTGATCCGAATCAATCAACCGGGGAGCAGGGTGCGCGGGCGCAGTCCGGTCTGTTCCCTAGAGATCGGTATGGCGCCGCGACCTCGGTCACTTCATCCTTCCGCCGTTTTGCGGTACGCCAACTATCGCTGTCCGGGCCGAGTCGCGGACGTCCTTGCCCGGCTTGATTCGAAAATTTCCGAACGAACCGGTACACGCTTCCGCCGCCGTCACATCGCACCTCATTTCCCTTAAGAATCTTTTCTTGTGCGACGAGAAACGAAGGTTTCCTGGAGCGCATCAAAAACCGATGTCAAGAAAGAATAGTTTCAAAAAAGAATAGAAAGAAAATTAACGAACGGAAAATTTTTTTCGATTTTCGGGATATTTCCGTGCGGATGCCCTGTCACAACCCCCGTACTTCAAGTTGTTGTAGCTAGGAATCGTTCCCGACACCCGGGGTCATGATTAAAGGCAAAACCGGAGCAATCCGGCGACGCACAGCTATAGGGGCTTCGTAGTCAAGTACAAAGCCAGCCAGCCGCCGAACTTGAGCGTTCTCAAGTCAGGTCTTTTTTCATAGCCGTATTCGGCTAACACTAATGGACTGAAACCGTGACCAGCACGAATCTTGTCGTTGACCAAGGCATCAAGCAGGTAGCCCACCCCCTCGCCGCAGGCGATCTCAAAAATCTGTTTCGCAGCAACCATGCGCTGCTGAATCCACCCGGGTGCCCCGACCGAGCGCCAACCGCATCGATCATCCCGTCGCAAATCTCGTTGTCCTGCAGTCCGCTTCACCTCCGCAGTTCCCGTAACACTCCCCTGTCAGACAGTTTGCAAAGCACAAGTTCCAAACGCCGGCTGCTGCGCGCGCTTGTCGCGTTCGGTATCGCCGCTTTCGGCATGCACGGCGCGTTCGCCGCCGACTGGTATGTCGACGGTAAATACGGTAACGACAGCAGCAGCGGCAGCAGCAGCGCGGCGTTCAAAACCGTCTGGAAGGCTTGGTCGCGCGCGCAGCCGGGCGATACGGTGCACCTGCGGCCGACGATCACCTACGGCCCGATCTGGCTCGGCGGCAAATCCGGCTATTCCGGCAAGAACATCACGCTCAAGGGCGACGGCAGCAGCTCGAACATGACCAAGGTCTCGGGCAACTGGCAGAACCACGCGATCGTCATCGAAGACAATCGCAGCTACATCACCATCCAGAACCTGGACGTCACCGCGCCGGGCCACAGCAGCAACAGCCCGTACTCGGCGATCCTCGTGCCCCGCAACCACCATGTCTGGGTCCTGAACAATTACACGCACGATGCGGGCTGCGCCGGTATCCAGACGACCAATTCCGACTACATCACCATCAGCGGCAACCGCGTTGCCAACAATTCGAAAGACACCAAGAACTACATCTACTGCAGCGGCATCTCGAACCACGAAAACCTCGACGTCGACGGCAATACCGGCACCAAGATGGTCATCAGCAACAACGTCGTCTGGGGCAATACCAACACCCCGACGCCGGGTTGCTCGGGCTCGAAATGCTATGACTCGGACGGCAGCGGCATCATCGTCGACGACTCCCGCCGCACCCAGAGCGACTGGAAGAAGTACCACGGCACGACGGTCATCCAGAACAACCTCATCGCCGGCAACGGCGGCCGCGGCGTGCACGTCTACAGCAGCGACAACGTACGCGTCTATTCGAACACGATGTACCAGAACAACCGTGATCCGCACGAGAGCGGCTGGCATCCGGGCGAGATCTCGGTGGTCAAGAGCGGCGGCGTGCAGGTCTACAACAACATCCTGTTCAGCGACGGCAACTACAACAACGCCCAGACCGGCAACCGCGTCTCGCTGTCGGTCATGTACGCCAGCGGCGGCGCCGTCACGGCCGACTACAACCTGATGTACAACTGGAACAACAGTTCCAGCCTGAGCTCCTTCAGCGGCAGCAACAGCACCAGCGTGAGCATCGGCGGCAACAACCGCTTCGGCAATCCGTACTTCAAGAGCGCCAACAACAACGCGTCGGCGGCGAATTTCCAGGTCACCGGCGGCAGCAAGGCATTCGGTTTCTCGAGCCCGTCCTGGAGCTTCCCGACCACCGATTTCCTCGGCTGGAAGCGCTCTTCCCCGGTGACGGCCGGCGCCTACCAGGCCGGCGCCTGATCCTCCTTCAATAAAAGACTTTCCCGTCCGGCATAGGCCGGATTGAGGCCCGCTTCGGCTTGCGCCGGGCGGGCCTTTTTTATGCGCGCCGATTTACAGCAGCGAGGATCACGTCGTGGATCGCGGTCAGGGTCGCTTCGACGGCTGCATTGCAGGACGGCGCGAGCGCCGGCCGTCGGGGCTGCTGCGGTCAAGGCTGGCGAAGAACCATCCTTCAGCCTTCACAGGTGCGGCATTGGTCAGTCCTGCCCGGGCCGTGCTGTCCGAGGCGCATCCGAAGATCGCAAATGCCGCAAATAGCGCAGCCCGACGATGACC
>JBQCGO010000203.1:0-12003 GCA_051955575.1 Burkholderiaceae bacterium | reverse complement strand
ATGACGCCGACCGTGGCGCGCCACAGGATCAGCGTGACGGCCGTGGCGATGATCGCCGACTGGCCCGTGTTCAGCAGCGACAGCGACGTCTGCGAGCGCACGGCGGCTGTCTCGTAATGCTTCAGGCCTTCGTCGTAGCGGCGCGCCTCGTACTCCTCGTTGCCGAAATACTTGACGGTCTCGTAGTTCAGCAGCGAGTCGATGGCCTTCGTATTGGCCTTCGAATCGAGCTCGTTCATCGTGCGGCGGAAGTGGGTGCGCCATTCGGTGACGACGATGGTGAAGGTGATGTAGGTGACCAGCGCCAGCGCGGTGATGATCGAGAACCACTTGTCGTAGCGCGCCCCCAGGTAGCCCAGCACCAGCGTGATCTCGACCAGGGTCGGCAGGATCGAGAACAGCGTGTACGACACCAGCGAGGAAATGCCGCGCGTGCCGCGCTCGATGTCGCGCGTCATGCCGCCGGTCTGGCGGTTCAGATGGAAGCGCAGCGACAGCGCGTGCAGATGGCGGAACACCTTCAGCGCAATGGTGCGCACCGCCCTCTGGGTCACGCGGACGAAGACGAATTCGCGCAGCTCGGTGAACAGCGTCGTGCTCAGCCGCAAAACGCCGTAGGCGACCAGCAGGCCGACCGGCAACACCAGCATCGACTGCGGTTGCGCCGTGGTGACCGTGAGGCGGTCCACCAGCTGCTTCAATATCAGCGGCACGCCGACGTTGGCCAGCTTGGCGCCGATCAGGAACGCGAGCGCCAACAGCATACGCCATTTGTAGGCCCACAGATAAGGGAACAGCGTCTTGATGGTGGCCCAGTCGTTGCGATCGCCGGAAGGCGGCGGCGCTGGCTCGGAGGAAAGATGACGGCGCATGAAGGACGGTCGGAATCGTTTATGCTTGAAAGCGTTCGATTGTAGCGGTTATGTCATTGCTGGACCGCTGCAGCGCCCTCCCTTTCCCAGCCGGAAATCCCATGGACAGTCCCGAGAACACTTTCCTCCCGACCGGCAAGATGCCGCAACTGCGGGTGATGCCGATGCCGACCGACGCCAACGTCTACGGCGACGTGTTCGGCGGCTGGATCATGGCGCAGGTCGACATCGCCGGCTCGCTGCCCGCGGTCCGCCGTGCCAACGGCCGCGTCGCGACGATTGCAGTGAATTCCTTCGTGTTCCGGCAGCCGGTGTTCGTCGGCGACCTGCTCTCGTTCTATGCCGACATCGTGAAGGTCGGCAGGACCTCGCTCACCGTCACCGTCGAAGTCTACGCAGAGCGCAACCGGCTGCAGAACCAGACGGTCAAGGTGACCGAGGCGACGCTGACCTATGTCGCGACCGGTCCCGATCGCAAGCCGCGTCTGGTGCCGCCGCTCGAACCGCCGGAGGGCGAGCCGATGACGTCCGGCACGTGATGGGCCGGCGGCTTCCCGCCGCTTGACGAGATGGCCCCATCCCGACGCGAATTCCTCGACCGCGCTATCCGGCTCGGCGCGCTGGCCGCCGGCGCTTCGGTCAGTGCCGGCGCCCGCGCCACCGCTCCGGCGGCCGATCCGTTCCCGCTGGGCGTCGCATCCGGTTCGCCGCTGCCCGACGGCGTGATCCTGTGGACGCGCATCTTGGCCGATCCGCTCGATCCGGTCTTGTCCAGGGAACGCTTCGACGTGCGCTGGGAAGTCGCCGAGGACGACGGGTTTTCCCGAACGGTGTTGTCGGGCAAGGCTGCCGCGCTTCCGGAACGGGCGCACTGCGTCCACGTCGACGCGCGCGGGCTGCACCCCGACCGCCGGTACTGGTACCGCTTCATGCTCGGCGACGCAGTCAGTCCGATCGGCAGGACACGGACCGCGCCGGCGCCCGACCAACTGCTTGCATCGCTGCGTTTCGCATTCGCATCGTGCCAGCACTGGGAATTCGGCCACTATGCCGCGCACCGGCATATCGCCGCCGCAGCGCCGGACCTGATCGTCTTCCTCGGCGACTACATCTACGAATGGGGACCATACGATCTTGCGCATCCGGCGGCGCCGAGGCGCGGCCCGGCGAGCCGCACGCTCGACGACTACCGGGCACGCTACGCCCAGTACAAGAGCGATCCCGACCTTCAGGCGGCCCATCGCGTCGCGCCGTGGATCGTCACCTGGGACGACCACGAAGTCGCAAACGATTACGCCGGCGAGCGCGACGAATCGCTGTCGCCGGATTTCCCGGCGCGGCGCGCGGCCGCCTACCAGGCCTTTTACGAACACATGCCGGTACGGCTCCCGGCGGCGCAACGGCCCGACTTCCGTTTCGCGTCGGTGCCGATGCACCAACGCGTCGACTGGGGCCGGCTGGCTTGCTTCCATGTGCTCGACGACCGCCAGCACCGCAGTCCGCAAGCCTGCCCGAAGGCGGGGCGCGGCGGCGCGAACTCGGTGACCGGGCGCTGCGGCGAACGCAACGACGCCATGCGCACCATGCTCGGATGCGCGCAGGAAACCTGGCTGGCGGACGGCATGGCGTCATCCGGCGCAAGCTGGAACGTACTGGCGCAGCAGACGCTGATGGCGCAATGCAGCCAGTTGCCGGTCGACGGTCCGGAAGGCGGACGTTTCTGGACCGATGGCTGGGACGGTTACCCGGCGGCGCGGCGCCGGCTGTTTGACGCCATCCTGCGCCACCGGCTGGCCAATCCGCTGGTGATTTCGGGGGACGTGCACGCGTTCTACGCAGCGGAATTGCGGCCCGACTTCATGCGGCCGCCGTCGCGCCGCAATCCGACGATCGCCACCGAGTTCTGCGGCACCTCAGTCACCTCGAACGGGCAACCGCAAAGCCGGGTCGATCGCTACCTGCGCAACAATCCGCACTTGAAATTCGGCCGCAGCGACCGCCGCGGTTTCGTGATGATGGAAGTGACGCCGAATGCCGCGCGCGCCCGATTTCAGGCGCTCGATGATGTCTGGAGCGAAGCCTCGGGCGTCGCAACCATTGCCGCGTTCGAGGTCGAAAGCGGCAGGCCGGGCCTGCGGCGCACCGCCTAGTCCGGCCTTTTCAACAAAAGAAATGGAGGCGGCCGGCATGACGCCGGACCGTCCGGACCGTCGTGCGCCGCGCGTCAGCGCATCGAGGCCAGGCGTTCCTTCGCCGTCTGCGCGGCAGTCGAATCCGGGTATTGCGACACCAGCGATTCGAGCGTCTTCTTCGCCGACGCCTTGTCCTTCAGCTCGGTGTAACTGCTGGCGATGTTCAGCAGCGCGTCAGGAGCTTTCGGGCTGGCCGGGTAGTTCTTGACGACGATCTGCTGGGTAGCAATCGCGTTCTTGTAATCCCGCAATGCGTAGTAGGTCGTACCGAGCAGGTATTGCGCCCCGGCCGCATACGCCGAATCGGGATAACGCCGCAGGAAATCGGCGAAGGATGCATTGGCAGCGCGGTAATCGCCGCCCTTGAAAACCGCCAACGCGGCGTCATACGACTTTTGCTCGTCCGGCGTGACGCTCGCTTCCTTGCCGTCCACCGTCATCTTCTGCGGCTCGAGCTTGCGCAGGCGGTTGTCCAGATCGACGTAGAAATCCTTCTGCCGCTGCTGTGTGTTGGCCAATTCGTTGGTCAGCACCTCAACCTGGCCACGCAGTTTGGCGAGCTCCTGACGGAGCTGTTCGTTCTGCGTGGCCAGATCGAGGGTGCTGGATTTGTCGGCCTTGCTCTCCACCGTAGAATGGAGCTGCTGTTCGAGCGCACTGATCCGGTTGCGCATGTCGAGGATCGCGCGGCGCGCTTCGTCGTCATCGAAAAGGCCTGCATGCGCCAGCGGCATGCAGGACAAGGCGGCCGCGAAAACGGCCGCAACCGTACGGATGCGTGCACTCGTCATGATCATTGATAGACGATGTCGGCGCGACGGTTTTCGGCACGCGACGCTTCATCGGTACCGAGCGCCTTCGGTTTTTCCTTGCCGAAGGAGACGGCCTCCATCTGGTTGTCCGAGACGCCCAGCAGCGACAGCGACTTGCGCACCGCTTCGGCACGCTTCTGGCCGAGCGCGAGGTTGTACTCGGCCCCGCCGCGGTCGTCGGTGTTGCCCTGGATGATCACGTGGCGGTTCGGATGGGTGCTGAGATAGCGCGCATGAGCCTCGACCACCGGCTTGTACTGGTCCTTGACGATGTAGCTGTCATAGTCGAAATACACGCTGCGCTTGGCGAGCACGCCTTGCGGATCGTTCAGCGGATCGGCCTTGGTGGCATCGACAGTGTTCACCGAGCGCGAATCGGCGCCGGCATTCGGATTGACGGCGGAAGCGGAACGGTCCTCGACCGGGACCTTGTTGTCGTCGAGCTTGACGGACGAGCAAGCCGACAGGAGCAGCGAACCGGCCAGGATCGCTGCGAACGGTTTCAACAATTGCATGGTGTTCTCCCTGAGAAAAAATCAGTATTTTATTTCATGAACGGGCCCCAAGTGGGCTCGCTGACGTCTCCTGCCGGCAACGTGAGGCGATATTTCACCCGGCCGTCCACCGACACCACCGCCAACGCTCCCGCCTGCCCTGGACCACTAGTCGAATACATGATGTAGCGGCCGTTCGGCGCGAAGCTCGGCGACTCGTCGCCGTTTGTGTCGGACAGGCGCTGCTCCTGCCCGGTCGCCAGATCCAGCAGGTAGAGCTGGAAGCGGCCGTCGCGACGGGAAATGTAGGCCAGCGACTTGCCGTCAGGCGACACACGCGGACTGATGTTGTAGGGGCCGTTGAAGGTAACGCGCTGCGCGTCGCCGCCGTTGACGCTCATCCGGTAGATCTGCGGACCGCCGCTGCGGTCGCTGGTGAAATAGATCGACTGGCCGTCCGGGGAAAACTGGGGCTCGGTGTCGATGCCGTTGGTCTGGGTCAGGCGCCGCAGGCCAGTGCCGTCGGCGTTGACGATGTAGACCTGAGTCAGACCGCCGCGCGACAGTGCAACTGCCAGCCGCGAGCCGTCCGGTGACCACGACGGCGCGGAATTGCTGCCCTTGTAGTTTGCCACCACTGTGCGCTGGCGTGTCACCAGGTCCTGGACGTAGACCACCGGCTTTTTCGCCTCGAACGACACATAGGCGACCTTGGTGCCGTCGGGCGACCAGGCCGGCGAGATGATCGGCTCGGTCGATCGCAGCGCGACCTGGATGCCCTCGCCGTCGGCATCCGCGACCTCCAGCCGGTACTCGCGGCCCACCTTGGTGACGTAGGCGATCCGGGTCGAGAACGCGCCGCGCTCGCCGAGCAGCTTCTGGTAGATGTCGTCGGCGATCTTGTGCGCGGTGGTCCGGGTGAACTGCGGTTGCGCCGCAAGCGACAGCGCCGACAGCGGTACCGCCCTGACCGTGTCGAGCAGACGGTAGCGGACGTCGAAGCGGCCGTCCGCCAGCCGCTGGACGCTGCCGACCGCGAGCGCATCGGCGCCGCGCGCCTTCCATTCGTCGTAATTCACCGGCGTAGTCTCGGACATCACGTTGCCGGTGTCGATGATCCGGAACATGCCGCTTCGCGCCAGGTCGGCCTTGATGATCGCAGTTACCTGCTGCGGCGCGATCGTCTCGTCGGCGAATCCGGCGATCGCGATCGGAATCTGGGTCGCGCCGACGCCGGAGGTCTCCACGCGCAACTGCGCGTGCGCCGCGCCGGAAACCGCCAGCGCGCAAAACGTCACAGTCTGCAGAAAAAACGCCCGGATGGATGATTTGGTCATGGCTTACTGATCCTTGAGTTTGTGCGTGCCGATGAAGCTCGACGGCACCGTGCCGGATTTGTCCTTCGGATACGGCTGCGATTTTTCGATCGCGCGCCGCACCGCTTCGTCGAAGCCCGGAACACCCGACGAGTGCAGCTTGCGGATGCCCGCCACGCTGCCGTCCGGCAAGAGATTCACCTCGTATTCCACAGCCGGGTTGCCCGGCACATTGTCGGATGCGACGAAGCTGATGTTCGACTTGATTCGTGCGCTGACGCGCGCAGCATAGCTTGGATCGGCGCGGTTGCTGCCTTGCGAATGGGCGGCCTCGCCCGCTCCGCCGGTGCCGGTCACGCCTGCGATGCGCTGCATTTCCTCGGCACGCGCCTTGGCGGCGAGAGCGGCCTCGGCGGCTTCCTGCTTGCGCTGCTTCTCGAGCGCGAGTTTTTTCTGCGCTTCGGCTTCGGCTTTCTTCTTGGCTTCGGCTTCCGCCTTTTTCTTCGCCTCGGCTTTCCTTTCCGCCTCGGCTGCGGCCTTTTTCTCCGCTTCCTCTTCGGCCTTCCTTTTCGCTTCGGCCACAGCTTTCCGCTTGGCCTCGTCCTCGGCTTTCTGCTGCGCCAGCTTCGCCGCCTCAAGCTGTCTGGTCTTTTCGCGCTGTCGCTGCTCTTCCGCCGCCTGTCGCAACTGCTCCTGACGCAGGCGTTCGGCTTCCGCCCGTTGCTGGGTCTGCTGCTTGATCAGCCGCTGCTGCGCCTCTTCCTCGCGCTGACGCTTCTCCTCTTCCGCCTTGCGCTTCTTTTCCTGCTCGAGGGCGATGTCCGGCTTCTCCACGACGGGTTCGGAAACCGGCGGCTTCGGCGGTGCAACTGCCTGCGGCGGTTCCGGCGGCGTCGGGGGCGGCGCAGGCGCGGGCTTGGCCTCGCTCTGCGGCTGCGGCGCCCGTTCCGGCTCGGGCGGCGGCGCCGCCTCGCGCGTCTGCGGATCCCAGATCTCCGCCTCGATGCCGACCGGCACGTCGTTCTGCCAGCGGATGCCGACCCACAGGAACAGGAACAGCGCCGCGTGCACGACCACCGCCAGGGCCAGTGCGCGCCAGCGGCCCGGTTCGTTCGGAATGGTATGCGGCAGATTTTCAGTCATGCACGAATCACTGGACGGTCGCCAGTCCGACGCGGGTAATGCCCATCTTCTTCGCTTCCGAGATCACCTGGATGACTTCGTCGTAGCGGATGTCCTTGTCCGCGGAAATCATCAGCGGCAGGTCAGGCTGATACTCGTGCATCGCCCGCAGCTTCAGCAGCAGGATGCGACGATTCGCCGCAGTCTCCGGCGGCTTGGCGGGGCCTTTCGGCGCGTTGATGGACAGCGTTGCGGTGGTGTCGGCCTTCATCGCCACCTGGATGTATTCGGTTGGCGGCAGCGTCGACTTCGCCGCGGTAGGCAGATTGATGACGCCGGGGTTGGTGATCGGTGCGGCGATCATGAAAATGATCAGCAGCACCAGCATCACGTCGATGTACGGTACGACGTTGATTTCGGCCTTGAACTTGCGGCCGCGACCGCCGCGCATGGATCCGGATGCCAGCTGGGCCATCAGCGTGCCTGCCGTTGGAGAATGTTGGAGAACTCTTCGATGAAGCTCTCGAAGCGGATCGCCAGCCGGTCGATGTCGTGGGAGTAGCGGTTGTACGCCACCACCGCCGGAATCGCCGCGAACAAGCCGATCGCGGTCGCGATCAGCGCCTCGGCGATGCCGGGCGCGACGGCCGCCAGCGTCGCTTGCTGAACGTTCGACAGGCCGCGGAAGGCGTTCATGATGCCCCATACCGTGCCGAACAGGCCGACGTAGGGCGAGACCGAACCGACCGACGCGAGGAAGGCCAGATGCGTTTCCAGCGCATCCATTTCCCGCTGGTAGGCCGCCCGCATTGCACGCCGGGCGCCATCCAGCAGGGCGCCGACGTCGAGCGCTGTCTTGCCGGCCGCCGACTTGGATTTCGTGAATTCGCCCATCCCGGCCTCGAAGATGCGCTCCAGCGCACCGCTGCGGCCGGCGCTGGTGCGCCGATTTGATGCGGCGTCCTGATAGAGAACGTTCAGGTTGCCGCCCGACCAAAACGCGCGCTCGAATTCCGTCGTCTGCACGCGCGCTCGGCGCAGCGCGAACATTTTGCGGAAGATATAGCTCCAACTCGTCAGCGATACCAGGAGCAGCAGGGCCATGACCAACTGCACCAGCAGCGATGCGTTCGTGATCAGCGACAGGAAGGAAAGGTCTTGGGTGACGGTCATGAAGTCAGCCGTGGAATGAAAACGGGATATTGTATGCGCAACCGGGGGCTTGGTCAGGCGCCGATGGCCGGCGCGGCCGATCAGGCCGCGTTGCCGCGGATTTTCTCGAGAACTTTCGCCGGGATGGAGGCGGGACGGAATCGCTTGCCGTCAATGCAGCCGACCTTGACGGCCGCCGTCGCCAGCAGTTGATGCCCCCCCTCCGACGCTCGCCAAGCCTGCTGCAGGAATCGAACCGACGCGCGGCCGACGCGTTCGACATCGACGGAAACGATTAGTTCATCATCCAGGCGCGCAGGCGCGTGGTACTCGACTGAGGCGCCGCCGACCACGAACACGACGCCTGCTTCTTCGGCCATGACCCGTTGTTCGATGCCCTTCGCGCGCAGCCATTCGGTCCGCGCTCGCTCAAAGAACTTCAGGTAATTGGCATAGAAGACGATGCCGCCGGCATCGGTGTCTTCGTAATACACACGCACGGTCCAGCGAAAGCCGGGAATGGTCATGATGGCGTGGCAGCCGGAACGGAATGATGAAGCGTCCCGCGCGCGACGGTTGTTCCGTCGGCGCGCAGGAAGGCGGCTAGCTGCGCTTGATCGTGAAAGGTGAGAATCCCTGGCAGGTCGGCATCATCTCGATGTAGTTGATGTTGACGTGCGGCGGCAAGGTGGCGATCCAGTATGCGGTTTCCGCGATGTCGGCAGCCGTCAGCGGCACCGTCCCCTCGTAAACC
Source organism: Burkholderiaceae bacterium (assembly GCA_051955575.1). Taxonomy (GTDB): domain Bacteria; phylum Pseudomonadota; class Gammaproteobacteria; order Burkholderiales; family Burkholderiaceae_D; genus JBQCGO01. Next base: position 3,289 of record JBQCGO010000203.1, on the reverse strand, counting down.
TTGGCGGCCGCGGCGTCGTTGCCCTTGAGCCGCACGTTCGAGAACTCGGTGCCGCCGCAAAGACCGGGGGCGATGTTCGTCGCGCGCACGCCGGTCCCCACCAGGTCGGCCCGCAGGTTGGTGGTGAACTGGTCCACAAAGGCCTTGGTGCCGCCGTAGACGTTCCCGCCGGGGTAAGGAAAGGCGCCCGCCGTGGAACCGAGATTGATGACGAGGCCGCGGCCGCGCTCGACCATGCCGGGAAGAATATGGTGAGTCATCGTCACCAAGCCCTTGCAGTTGGTGTCGATCATCGTCAGCCAGTCATCGAGCGATGCCTTCTGCGCAGGCTCGACGCCGAGCGCCAGACCGGCGTTATTGATCAGGACGTCGATTTCCCGGCAGTCGGCCGGCAACCGGGACAGCGCCTGCTCGATCGATGCGCGGTCGGTGACGTCCATTTCGAGCGGTACTACTTTGCCTTCGCATTCCGCCGCAAGCGCGTCGAGCCTGTCCTTGCGGCGGCCGGTCGCGACCACGCGATGTCCGTTGCTGACGAATTTCTTGGCCATTTCGGCACCGAAGCCGGAAGTCGCACCGGTGATCAGTACATTCATCGGAATCCTTGACGTTGGTCGTATACGGGATTCGGAATTGTATACGAAACGTCAATCCTCCGGCCCGGGCGGCGCGGCTCGTCGATTGCACAATTTGTACGCATCCCGTAGAATTTCGAGACCATTTTCGTCCCGCGTGACTGGCGAAAGACCGCAGCGACCGAGCCTGCGGTTCAAGGTGGATATCCACCGGGAAGCGCGGGATTTCAACGCCGTGCGCCTGGGCAGCCCGAATGGAAAGCGTGATCGAGGCTGTCCGCATTTTCCCGTATAGCCTCTTTCGACTCGTACCCGATTCCCGCTGCCGCCGGCGTCCGGGGGTAATGCTCCCCTCGCGTGTTCCGCCATCGGAAATCGGTCATCCAAGCCAACCTCAGGAAGACCATGTTCACGAAAGACCAAACCCTAGAGAAGACCGACCCCGAACTCTGGCGCGCGATTCAATTGGAGAACCGGCGACAGCAGGACCATATCGAGCTGATCGCGTCGGAAAACTACACGTCGCCGGCTGTCATGGAAGCCCAGGGCTCGCAACTGACCAACAAGTACGCCGAGGGCTATCCCGGCAAGCGTTACTACGGCGGTTGCGAATATGTCGACATCGTGGAGTCGCTCGCCATCGAGCGCCTGAAGCGCCTGTTCGGCGCCGAGGCAGCCAACGTGCAGCCGAACTCCGGATCGCAGGCCAACCAAGGCGTGTTCTTCGCAATGCTCAAGCCGGGCGACACGATCATGGGCATGTCGCTGGCCGAAGGCGGACACCTGACGCACGGCATGCCGCTCAACATGTCCGGCAAATGGTTCAACGTCGTGTCGTACGGGTTGAATGAACGCGAGGAGATCGATTACGAAGGCATGGAGCGCCTCGCCCGCGAAAGAAAGCCCAGGCTCATCATCGCCGGCGCGTCCGCCTATTCGTTGCGCATCGACTTCGAACGGTTCGCGCGCGTGGCGCGCGAGGTCGGCGCCTATTTCATGGTCGACATGGCGCATTATGCGGGTCTGATCGCAGCCGGAGCCTACCCGAACCCGGTACCGTTCGCAGATTTCGTAACGTCGACCACCCACAAGTCGCTGCGCGGTCCGCGCGGCGGCGTCATTCTGATGAAGGCGCAACACGAAAAAGCGATCAATTCGGCGATCTTCCCCGGCATCCAGGGCGGTCCTCTGATGCACGTGATCGCCGGCAAGGCCGCCGCTTTTCACGAAGCTCTGACGCCGGAGTTCAAGGCTTACCAAGAGCAAGTGGTTCGGAATGCCGACGCCTTGGCGAAGGCATTGATCGCACGCGGCCTGCGCATCGTCTCCGGTCGAACCGAATCGCACGTAATGCTCGTGGATTTGCGGGCGAAGCGGATCACCGGCAAGGAAGCCGAGGCCATCCTGGGCACCGCGCACATGACATGCAACAAGAACGCTATCCCGAACGATCCCGAGAAACCGTTCGTCACGAGCGGCATTCGGCTCGGCAGCCCCGCGATGACGACGCGCGGTTTCCGGGAAAACGAAGCGACCAAGGTAGGGCACCTGATCGCCGATGTACTGGACGACCCTCACAATACGGCCACTATCGAACGCGTCAAAGGCGAGGTGAAGCGCTTGACCGATGCGTTCCCGGTGTATGGCTGATAGACAGGCACTTTTCTCCCTTCCAACCGCGCCATACGGATGACGAGCGCTGCCGTGACGCTCCTTGTATCGCAAGCCTGCCCTTGCGGCATCAAGAAAACGAGCGACCGGCAAGCGCCGGTCGCCTGGAATGCTTGGCTTAACTTTTTTGGCGGTGCGCCATGAAATGCCCATTCTGCAGCCACGAAGAAACGCAAGTCCTCGACACTCGAGTTTCCGAAGACCACTCAATTCGTCGACGCCGTCGTTGCAGCCGTTGCGACAAGCGATTCACAACGTACGAACGAGTGGAACTGGCAATGCCGGCCATCGTGAAAAAAGACGGTAGCCGCGTTGAATTCGACCAAGCGAAACTGCGCGGTAGCATCATGCTGGCGCTGCGTAAGCGGCCGATTCCTTCCGAGTCGGTGGACGCGGCGATGCACCGCATCCAAGACAAACTTCTTTCCAGCGGCGCCCGTGAAGTGGCCTCCAGTCAGCTAGGCGAACTTGTCATGCGCGAGCTGAAGCGTCTCGACAAGGTGGCCTATATCCGATTCGCGTCCGTATACAAGAACTTCGAAGACATCACCGAATTCCAGGATGCGATCCTTGAAGTCGGCGCCACCGTTGGCCGGCCTGCCAAACGACATTGACTCGCACACGACGGACAGCTTCGCCTGCCGTTGCCCCTTAACCGAAGCTCGGCGCCGCAAATCGATCAAGACGATCGTCGCAAAACGAAAAGCGGCTGTCATTTACATGACAGCCGCTTTTGTTTTGGTAGGCCGTGCGGGATTCGAACCTGCGACCAACGGATTAAAAGTCCGCTGCTCTACCAGCTGAGCTAACGACCCGAAAGACCGCAATTATATGAAAAGATGAGGGTGGCTGTCAAACGTTGAGCGGATTTATCGCTTGCAACAACAAAGCCTCTTACTCCGCGTTACGCTTGCATTTGCAAACAGAAGTGGGGTCGGAACAAAGCAGGCACAGTCCAAAAGTTCGCCAGACACCTTCCCTACGCCGCAACGCTTCATCGGAGAACGCGAGAGGGTTTCGCCTTCCCCCTCCGGAGCAGGGAA
>JBQCGO010000202.1:0-21329 GCA_051955575.1 Burkholderiaceae bacterium | reverse complement strand
GCGCGAAGATCTTCAACTGGCTGTTCACGATGTACCGCGGCCGCATCCGCTTCGAGCTGCCGATGATGTGGACGGTGGCCTTCATGGTGACCTTCGTCATCGGCGGCATGACCGGCGTGCTGCTCGCCGTGCCGCCGGCCGACTTCGTGCTGCACAACAGCCTGTTCCTGATCGCGCACTTCCACAACGTGATCATCGGCGGCGTGCTGTTCGGCCTGTTCGCCGGCATCAACTACTGGTTCCCGAAAGCATTCGGGTTCAAGCTCGACGTGTTCTGGGGCAAGGTCTCGTTCTGGTTCTGGGTGGTCGGTTTCTACTTCGCGTTCATGCCGCTGTACGTGCTCGGGCTGATGGGCGTGACGCGCCGGATGAGCCACTTCGACGATCCGTCGCTGCGTATCTGGTTCCTCATCGCCGCCTTCGGCGCGGTGCTGATCGCGGTCGGCATCGGCGCGATGCTGATGCAGTTCTTCGTCAGCTTCCGCCGCCGCGCCGAACTGCGCGACGTCACCGGCGACCCGTGGGACGGCCGCACGCTGGAATGGGCGACCTCGTCGCCGCCGCCGGACTACAACTTCGCGTTCACGCCGCGCGTCTACGACAACGACGCCTGGGCTTTCATGAAGAAGCACGGCTACGTCCGCCCGCTGCACGATTTCGTCGACATCCACATGCCGAAGAACACCGCGGCCGGCTTCGTGATCGCCGCCGCCAGCGCCGTGGTCGGCTTCGCGCTGATCTGGCAGATGTGGCTGGTCGCGATCCTCGGCTTCGCCGGCATGGTCGCCGCGATCATCATCCATACCTTCAACTACCAGCGCGACTATCACATCCCGGCCGACGTCGTCGTCCGGACCGAGAACGCGCGCACCCGACTGCTGGAAAGCCATGTCTGACATCACCGCACCTTCCTTCGACACGCGGGACGCGGATCCCGGCTCCCGGTTCCATGTGCGCGAGCACCATCCGGAAAACGGCACGCTGCTCGGGTTCTGGCTGTACCTGATGAGCGATTGCCTGGTGTTCGCCTGCCTGTTCGCCGCCTACGCGGTGGTCGGCCGCAACTACGCGGGCGGCCCGACCGGGGCTGAACTGTTCGAGTTGCCGACGGTGGCGCTCAACACCTCGCTGCTGCTGCTGTCGTCGATCACCTACGGCTTCGCGATGCTGACCGCGCAGAACAGGAAGCTCGGCAGCACGCTGCGCTGGCTGGCGGTCACCGGCCTGCTCGGTGCCGGCTTCATCGCGCTGGAGTTGACCGAGTTCGCGCACCTGATCCACGAGGGCGCCGGCCCGCAGCGCAGCGCCTTTTTGACCTCGTTCTTCGCGCTGGTCGGCACCCACGGACTGCACGTGAGCTTCGGCATCGTCTGGCTCATCACGCTGATGTTCCAGCTGAACCGCCACGGCCTGATCCCCGAAAACCGCCGCCGGCTGATGTGCCTGTCGATGTTCTGGCACTTCCTCGACGTCGTCTGGATCGGCGTCTTCACCTTCGTCTACCTGATGGGAGTCCTGCCTTGAGCGCGCATTCTTCTCAAGATCACGGCCACGATCACGACCATGACCACGGCCATGACCACGATGGGGGCGCCGGCCACGGCAGCCTGAAGAGCTACACCATCGGTTTCGTGCTGTCGGTGATCCTGACCGCGATTCCGTTCTGGCTGGTGATGGGCCACGTGTTCGACAAATCGGGCACCACCGCGCTTGTCATCCTCGGCTTCGCCGCGGTGCAGGTGGTGGTCCACATGGTCTACTTCCTGCACATGAACGCGAAGGCCGAGGGCGGCTGGTCGCTGCTGGCGCTGATCTTCACGGTGGTGCTGGTGGTCATCACGCTGAGCGGCTCGATCTGGGTGCTCTACCACCTGAACCACAACATGATGCCGGGCATGATGCCCGACGCCATGCACGAGATGCACGACATGCCATGACCTCCGGCCGGCGCAGCGAGGCGGAAAGGCACGGCCGTCCGGCCGGCCGCGCCGGCGCGCCGTCCGCCTTCCGGCTCGGCGCGCTGATCGCCTGCACCGCGCTGGCCGTCTCGCTGTTCGTCTCGCTCGGCGCCTGGCAGGTCCGGCGCCTGCACTGGAAGCGCGAACTGATTGCCCGCGTCGACCACCGCATCCACGCCACGCCGGTCCCGGCGCCCGGTCTCGACCGCTGGGCGTCGGTCACCGCCGAGGGCGACGAATACCGCCACGTCCGCATCGCGGGCACTTATCTCTACCGGCTCGGGGCGCTGGTGCAGGCCGCCACCGGACTCGGCAGCGGCTACTGGGTCGTGACCCCGCTGCGCGCGGCCGACGGCAGCACGGTGCTGGTCAACCGCGGCTTCGTGCCGCTGGACGCGGCGAACCGGACGCGCGAGGCGATGCGCGCCGCCGGCGACAGCGCGCCGGTCGTCGTCACCGGCCTGCTGCGCCTGACCGAACCGCGCGGCGCCTTCCTGCGGCACAACGATCCCGCCGCCGACCGCTGGTACTCGCGCGACGTGCAGGCGATCGCCGCCAGCCGCGGCCTGACGCGCGTCGCGCCGTATTTCGTCGACGCCGACGCCGGCGCGGCCGGCACACGCAACGGGCCGGTCAATTCCCCGGTCGAGCCGGTCGGCGGCCTGACCGTGGTGTCGTTCCCGAACAATCATCTGTCCTACGCGCTGACTTGGTATGCTCTGGCGTTGATGGCGGCCGTAGCCGGCGGCTGGGTGCTGCGCGAGGAGCATCGGTCGCGCCGCGCGTTTGGCCGATGACCATCGATGCCGATTCCACCCGCGACCGGACTGATGCCTGATCCCACGCCGCTTTCGTCCAAAAACCGATCGACCGCCGCCTGGGCCACGCGCGCCGGGCGGGCGGCCGGCCACCGCAACATGCTGCACCTGATCCAGTTGCGCTGGATCGCGGTGATTGGCCAGATCACCACCATCACCGTCGCCACGCTCGGTTTCGGCATCCGCCTGCCACTGCCGCAGATGCTGTCGGTGCTGGCCTGCCTGATCGCGTTCAACCTCGGCAGCCAGTTGCGCTGGCACGAGCGCCGCGCCGTCGCCAACGGCGAAGTCTTTCTCGCGCTGCTGGTCGACGTCGCCAGCCTCACGGCGCAACTGTATTTCAGCGGCGGCATCACCAATCCGTTCGCTTTTCTCTACCTTCTGCAGGTCATTCTCGGCGCCGTGCTGCTGGAAGCGTGGTCGACCTGGACCATCGTCGCGATCACGAGCGCCTGCCTCGCCGGCCTCGCGGTTTTCTCGAGACCGCTGGCGCTGCCGTCCGCACAGGGCGACCGCTTTCCCGGCCTCTACATCGAAGGTCTGCTGATCTGCTTCATCCTCGATGCGGCGCTGCTGGTGATCTTCATCACCCGCATCAGCCGCAACCTGCGCGCGGGCGACGCCCAGCTCGCCAGACTGCACCAGCGCGCGGCCGAAGAAGAGCACATCGTCCGCATGGGGTTGCTGGCGTCGGGGGCGGCGCACGAACTGGGCACGCCGCTGGCCACCCTGTCGGTGATTCTCGGCGATTGGCGCCGGATGCCGCAGTTCGCCGAGCATCCGGAACTGCTGGAGGAAATCACCGAAATGCAGGCGCAGCTGCAGCGCTGCAAATCGATCGTCAGCGGCATCCTGCTGTCGGCTGGCGAGACCCGTGGCGAATCCTCGGTGCCGACCACCATCGGCACTTTTCTCGACGGGCTGGTCAAAGAGTGGCAGGCCAGCCGGCCGGTCGGATCGTTTTCGTTCGACAACCGGATAAGCCAGGACTTGCCGGTGGTATTCGATTCGACGCTGAAGCAGACGATCTTCAATCTGCTCGACAATGCGTTCGAGGCGTCGCCGCAGCGGGTCAGCATGGAAGCGGTGCGGGAAGGCGATGTGCTGAAGCTGACCGTGACCGATGCCGGGCCCGGTTTCGCGCCGGCGATGCTCGCCCAGTTCGGCAAGCCGTATCAGTCGAGCAAGGGCCGGCCGGGCGGCGGGCTCGGCCTGTTCCTCGCGGTGAATGTGTCGCGCACGCTGGGCGGCACGCTGACGGCGCGCAATCGCGAGGAGGGCGGCGCGGTGGTCGAATTGCGTCTGCCGCTGGCCGCGATCGCGCTGGACGAAGAGGAAGAGCCGGATGCCGTCTGAACGCCTGCTGATGATCGTCGAGGACGATGCCGCCTTCGCACGCACGCTGGCCCGCTCGTTCGAACGGCGCGGCTACCGGGTGCTGGTCGCGTCGAATCACGACGAGGCCGCCGCGCTGCTGCGGGACCATTCGCCCGTCTACGCGGTGGTGGATCTGAAGCTCAACGACGGCACCTCGGGACTGGCCTGCGTGCAGACGCTGCACAGGCACGATCCCGCGATGCTGATCGTGGTGCTGACCGGCTTCGCCAGCATCGCGACCGCGGTCGAGGCGATCAAGCTCGGCGCCTGCCAGTACCTCGCCAAACCGTCCAATACCGACGACATCGAGGCTGCGTTCGGCCATGTCGCCGGCACCGCCGAGGTGGAGCTGACCAACCGCGCGACCTCGATCAAGACGCTGGAGTGGGAGCGCATCCACGAGACGCTCGCCGAAACCAATTTCAACATCTCGGAAACCGCGCGCCGGCTCGGCATGCATCGCCGCACGCTGGCGCGCAAGCTTGAAAAGCAGCGGATCAAGTAGGAGGCAGGGAAACCGGAAGCGGCCGTTTGCGCGCCGGCGCGGCTCAGAGGCGGAACACGCCCTTTTCGAAGAGACGGTGCGCGACGACGCCGAACACGAACGCGATGCCGATGTTCCAGACCGAGAACGCGGCGGTGGCGAGCATCACGAAGCGTGCGTTCCTGTCGAGCCGGCTGGCGTCGCCGGTGCCGAGCGCCAGCTGCGCGCCGGTGACGAACAGGATCACGCCCAGCACGGCCGGAGGAAACATCCGGAGCAGCGTATCCACCGAGCCGCTGAAGAAGACCGCGACGGCGACCAGAATGCTCCCCAGGATCACCAGCGAGCCGCCGGTGCGCGCGCCGAACGCGACGTGTCCGGCCATGCCGCCGGCGCCGTGGCACATCGGCACGCCGCCGAGCAGCGGGGCCAGCAGGTTCATCAGCCCGGTCGACAGCGCCACCTGCCGTTCGGTGACCGGATGCGCGGGAAACAGCCGGTTGTTTTCCTCGGTGATCGAGATGATCGCGTTGCCCAGCGTCAGCGGCAGTTGGGGCAGGGCGAGCAGGAGCGCGCCCTGGAGCAGATCGGTCCAGCGCATGTCAGCGACCGGCGGCGACGGCAGCCGCGGCGCGATGCGCAGCTGCAGCAGTTCCTGCACCAGTCCGGGCGTGGTCAGCAGCGCGACCGCCGCGCCGAGCAGGAGCAGCAGGAACATCGCCGGTACCCGCCGGTTGCGGAGCAGCGCCAGCGTGAGTCCCAGCGCGCCCGCCGCCAGCCACCATGCCGAGGACATCATCCGGATGCCGTCGAGCATGAACGAAAAGCCGAGGCCGAGGATGATCCCGAGCGCCACCGGCCGGCCGATCAGCGAGGCGACGCTGCGCACCGCGCCGGTCGCGCCAAGCAGAAACCAGACGAGGCCGGTGACCAGACCGGCGCCGGTGACGATCTGCGGCGTAATCACTGCGGTCTGCGCGGCCTGGGTGGTGGCGATCGCGCCGATCGCCTTCATCGGCTGTACCGGGAAAGGCGTCTTGAACACCAGTCCGGCGCAGATCTTGGCGAGGCCGAACGACAGCAGCAGGCCGAACGGATCGATCTTCAGCAGCGCGATGTATGCGGTCAGGAAAGGCAGCAGCGTGCCGAGGTCACCGAACGCGCCGGCGAACTCGGCACGGTCGTAGCGATTTCCGCGAAACGTCCGAACGAACAGGGCGGCCAGCGCCACGATTGCCTCTCCTTCTGCAGCCGCGCCGGGATGCGCGTCACGCAGGACGGTGGTGCGCCGTCCCTGAGGGCCGATGGTACGCAGGAGTTGCGGGCGTTCCAATATGCAATGGTTTGCATATGCGCACTCCCGAAGCGGCGCAGCCGGTAGGGCCGATACCTTGCCGGCAAGACCCTCGTTCCGCCTCTGCCGCAGGCAGGATGCGTTACGGCACGAACGATGGCTGTCCCGGCTCGCGATCAACGCAAGCTTGAAGGAGACTTGAAGTAAGCAGGGGGAGGGAGGGGGAGGGGAAAAGTTGCCGGACGGCGCCGGCCACCGAAACCTGGTCGGGGTGAGAGGATTCGAACCTCCGGCCTCTACGTCCCGAACGTAGCGCTCTACCAGGCTAAGCTACACCCCGTTTCTGCGGCGTCGGGGCTAATGATTCCGGTCCACCGCGAAAGCGCACAAGTGTAGCAAAGATTCCTTGAATTGGCTATCGGGAAGCAACGAAATCGTCTCTGCCGCGCGTCCGGCCGCCTGTCCGGCTCGCTCCCGTGTGTAGCGCAGTGCGCCCGACGACACCACTGCCGCCAACACGTCGTCAAAATGGCGTTCGTCGCCCGTTTCGATGCACGAGCGCACCAGATCCCGCTGCGCCGGCGTGCCATGCTGCATCAGGTAGATCAGCGGCAGCGTCGGCTTGCCTTCCCGCAGATCGTCGCCGACGTTCTTGCCGATTTCGGCGGTGTTACCGGAGTAGTCGAGCACGTCGTCGATCAGCTGGAATGCGGTGCCGAGCGAGCGCCCGTATTCGCCGGCGGCGTCGATCGTGGCGTCGGGTGCGCCGGCGATCAGCGCGCCCAGTTGCGCGGAGGCCTCGAACAGCTTGGCCGTCTTCGACCGGATCACGTTCAGGTAGCTTTCCTCGGTGACGTCCGGGTCGTGCATGTTGAGCAATTGCAGCACTTCGCCTTCGGCAATCACGTTGGTCGCCTCGGCGACGATCTGCAGCACGCGCATGTTGCCGGTCGACACCATCATCTGGAAAGCGCGCGAGTAGATGAAGTCGCCGACCAGGACCGATGCGCTGTTGCCGAACAGCGCATTGGCGGTTTGCCGGCCGCGCCGCATCGCGGATTCGTCGACCACGTCGTCGTGCAGCAGGGTCGCGGTATGGATGAATTCGATCACCGCAGCGAGCAGGTGGTGCGTGTCGCCCCGGTAGCCGAGCGCCCGCGCGAACAGCAGCACCAGCACCGGCCGGATCCGCTTGCCGCCAGCGCCGATGATGTAGTCGGCGATCTGGTTGACCAGCGCCACGTCCGAACGCAGCCGGGTCCGGATGACCTGATTGACGGCCTCCATGTCGGTGCCGATCGGCGCCATGATCGAACCCGGGGAAACGCTTTGCAGTGCGACGGCCAAGGGATACCTGCTGAAAGTCGATTGGACGCGTGATTATAAATGAGGCTCGGCGCGCACTGCGCCGGCGGGAACCTCGATGGAGCAGATTCGATACCGGATGCCGGACTCCACCAAAGCGCATCACGGAACCCTGGCCGGAAAGGCCGGTCCGATCATGCCGGACACCGGTTTTTGACTGCGGGAAGCCGACGGATGTATAATTGGCGGTTTTCCCGAAAAGGCGGCCCGACAGGGCAGGCCGATCGGGAAATCAACTTATTCATCTCATAACGAGGTTTCACATGTACGCGGTCATAAAAACCGGTGGCAAGCAGTACAAGGTCGCTGCCGGCGAAAAACTCAAAGTAGAACAGATACCGGCAGACATTGGTTCCGAAATCACCATCGATCAGGTACTCGCGGTCGGCGCGGGCGACGCCATGAAGTTCGGCGTTCCTCTGGTGGAAGGTGCGACGGTGCTGGCCAAGGTCGTGTCCCACGGACGCCATGACAAGGTGCGGATCTTCAAGATGCGCCGGCGCAAGCACTACCAGAAGCGCCAGGGCCATCGCCAGAACTACACCGAACTGCAAATCGTCTCGATCAACGGCTGATCGATCGGCGCATCAGAGAATAGAAGGAGCTTCAGATGGCACACAAGAAAGGCGGCGGCACGACGCGCAACGGCCGCGATTCCGAGTCGAAACGGCTGGGCGTGAAAGTCTACGGCGGCCAGGCGATCAACGCCGGCGGCATCATCGTCCGCCAGCGCGGCACCCGGGTGCATGCGGGCGAGAACGTCGGCATGGGCAAGGACCATACCCTGTTCGCGCTGATCGACGGCAAGGTGCAGTTCGCGGTGAAGGGCACGGCCCAGCGGCATTACGTTACGGTAGTGCCCGCCTGACGGCGCAACCGTCCGGCAGGACGGCGCGCATAGCGAGGCGCGCGCCATGTTCCATCGAAAGGCCCTGCCTCAGGTAGGGCCTTTTCATTTCAGGCGGCGATCATGAAGTTCATCGACGAGGCACGGATCGAAGTCGTTGCCGGCAAGGGCGGCAACGGCGTCGCGTCGTTCTGCCGCGAGAAGTTCCGGCCGTTCGGCGGCCCGGACGGCGGCGACGGCGGCAAGGGCGGCAGCATCTGGGCCGTGGCCGACCGGAACATCAACACCCTGATCGACTACCGATACGCGAAGCTTTATCGCGCCCGCAACGGCGAGAACGGCCGTGGTGCAGACTGTTACGGCAAGGGCGCGGACGACATCGTGCTGCGCATGCCGGTCGGCACCCTGATCGTCGACACGGACACCGGCGAAACCGTCGCCGACCTGACCGAGAACGGCCAGACCGTGCTGCTGGCCAAGGGCGGCGAGGGCGGCTGGGGCAACATCCATTTCAAGTCGTCGACCAACCGTGCGCCGCGCCAGAAGACCGACGGCAAGGAAGGCGAGCAGCGCCAGCTCCGGCTGGAGCTGAAGGTGCTGGCCGACGTCGGCCTGCTCGGCATGCCGAACGCGGGCAAGTCGACCTTCATCACTGCGGTGTCGAACGCGCGCCCGAAGATCGCCGACTATCCGTTCACGACGCTCCATCCGAACCTCGGCGTAGTGCGGGTGAGCCACGAAAAAAGCTTCGTCATCGCCGACATTCCGGGCTTGATCGAGGGCGCCGCCGAGGGCGCGGGACTCGGACATCAATTTCTGCGGCACCTGCAACGCACCGGCCTGCTGCTGCACATCGTCGACCTGGCGCCGTTCGAGGAAAGCGCGGACCCGGTGCGCGACGCGAAGGCAATCGTCGCCGAGCTGCGCAAGTACGACGAGACGCTGTACAGCAAGCCGCGCTGGTTGGTGCTCAACAAGATCGACGCGATTCCGGAAGACGAGCGCGACAAGCGCGTCAAGGATTTCGTCAAGCGCTTCGGCTGGAAGGGGCCGGTGTTCCGGATTTCTGCGCTGACGCGCGAGGGCTGCGACGATCTGGTGAATGCCATCTACGCACACCTCGAAGAAAAGCGCGCGCAGGAACATCGCGCGGAAGAAGTGCAACTGAGCGAGCCGGCGCGCGGGATCGCGTCGATCGACCCCGACGATCCGCGTTTCAAGAACGTCGAATGAAGCCGCCGCGCCTTCGGTCCCGGCCTTTCCACGATTTCGTCATTCCTTTTCTTCCGCGCCCATGAATTCCGTGATCCAGACTTCCCGGCGGCTGGTTGTCAAGGTCGGCTCCTCGCTGGTGACCAACGACGGCCGCGGCATCGACGCCACGGCGATCGCCAACTGGGCCGCGCAGATCGCGCGGCTGCGCACGCTCGGCAAGGAAGTCGTGCTGGTCAGCTCCGGCGCGATCGCCGAAGGCATGCTGCGGCTCGGTTTCGAGCGGCGCCCGACCGGCGTGCACGAACTGCAGGCCTGCGCGGCGGTCGGGCAGATGGGACTGGCGCAAATCTACGAAACCAGCTTTCGTGCGCACGACATCCGCACTGCCCAGGTGCTGCTCACGCATGCCGACCTCGCCGACCGTGAGCGCTACCTGAACGCGCGCTCGACGCTGTTCACGCTGCTGACGCTGGGCGTGGTACCGATCATCACCGAGAACGACACGGTGGTGACCGACGAGATCAAGTTCGGCGACAACGACACGCTCGGCGCACTGGTGGCGAACCTGATCGAGGGCGATGCGCTGGTGATCCTGACCGACCAGCAAGGTTTGTACACCGCCGATCCGCGCAAGGACCCGGCAGCGCAATTCGTCGACCATGCGATTGCGGGAACGCCTGCGCTGGAAGCGATGGCCGGCGGTGCCGGCACCGGCATCGGGCGCGGCGGCATGCTGACCAAGATCCTGGCGGCCAAGCGCGCGGCCAGTTCCGGCGCGCATACCGTGATCGCCTGGGGGCGCGAGCCGGACGTGCTGGTGCGGCTGGCCGGCGGCGAGGCGATCGGCACGCAGCTCACCGCGCAGACCGCGCCGCTGACCGCGCGCAAGCAATGGATGGCGGACCACCTGCAGACGGCGGGCGTGTTCGTGCTCGATGCGGGCGCGGTCCGCAAGCTGACCGGCGAAGGCAAGTCGCTGCTGCCGATCGGCGTGACCGATGTGCGCGGCGAATTCGGACGCGGCGACGTGGTGACGTGCGTGGATGCCGAGGGTCGGGCGGTGGCGCGGGGCATGTCGAACTATTCAAGCTCGGACGCGCGCCGCATCATGCGCCGGCCGTCATCGGAAATCGCAGCCGTGCTCGGTTTCGTCGAGGAACCCGAATTGATTCACCGCGACAACCTGGTGCTGCTGTAGCGCGCCGTCCGGTTTTCCAGCGCCGGAGGAAAATCAGGGACGGGGACCGGCGCGCCCGCCTGCATGCAGGCGGTTTACGATGTCGGATGCCGAGCCGTCGACCAGTCGGTCGGCGCAGAAGTAATCTTCCGCGAGCGTGAAATGCTGGCTGTTGCGGTCGAGCGTGCTGATCGTTTTCCAGTGCGGGTGGCGCGAGGCGGCCCAGCCGCCATTGCCGTTTCCAAACGCGTAGAGTTTCACTTCCCGCGACGCGCAGCGAATGCCTTCGTAACTGATATTGACCGCGCCCTGGGCGCTTTTCCCTACCAGCGTGTAGCGCACGACGCCATCCTCGCCCACCGAGATCGATGCCGGATCGATCGCGAAGCGGTAGGTCGATGTGGTGCCGGCATCGAACGGCAGCAGATTCGCTTCCCGGGGAAACGGCGGGAGCTGAACCGGTTTCTCCTGCCAGGCTGGCGGCGTGTCGTCGGAATCGTCGTCGATCGTCTGGGCATGCAACGATGGCAGAGGCAATGCGAGGCCGGCCAGCGCTGCGGTCAGCAGAGCCAAGCGACGCATGTGCAGGCCGGCGCCGCATGGCGACGGGGTGAAGCGAAGTCGATGAGGCATGCTCAGGAGCGTTTGTCGTTCGGATCGAGCGGGAGGATGCGCGGCTCCACGGTCGGACGCAGCGGAGCCGGAATGGCGGTTGGTATCGATGCGGGCATCGGCGTCGGCATGCACGGCGTCCTTGCCGCGGCCCGCGTCCGGTTCGTCGGCGCCGGCCGGTGCAGGAATCGCGACAATTCCTGCAGCGCCTTCTGGTAGACGTCGCGCTTGAATTCGATGACGACGTCGAGCGGCACCCAGTAGTCGTGCCAGCGCCAGGCATCGAACTCGGGATGGGAAGTCAGCCGCAGGTTCACGTCGCAGTCGCGCCCGACCATACGCAGCAGGAACCAGATCTGCTTCTGCCCGCGGTAGTGGCCGCGAATTTCACGCTTGATGAAATGGTCCGGCACTTCGTAGCGCAGCCAGTCGCGGGTGCGGCCGATGATCTTCACGTGTTCCGACTTGAGCCCGATTTCCTCTTCAAGCTCGCGGTACATCGCCTGTTCGGGCGTCTCGCCGTACTTGATGCCGCCTTGCGGGAATTGCCAGGAGTGCTCGCGCACGCGCTTGCCCCACCAGACTTCGTTGCGCGTGTTGAGCAGGATGATGCCGACGTTGGGCCGGAAGCCTTCTCGGTCGAGCATGGAGCACCTCAAACTTTCCGCGGCCGGTGCGCCCGGTTCGGCGATTCGCGAGGCGAATGCCGGATGCACTACCGGTCGACGCGGATCGTCGACATCAGGCGAGCAGAACGCAGACCGGGCGTGCAAAGAGTAGGCGCATCGAGCAGCTAATCCTTTAAAATTGGATCGATTATAACCCTCTCTTTTTCAAAAAGAATTTCTTCATGCGCGCCTCACGATTTTTTATTTCCACCCTCAAGGAAGCGCCGTCCGACGCCGAGATCGTCAGCCACAAACTGATGCTGCGCGCCGGCATGATCAAGCGTCTCGGCTCGGGCATCTACACCTACATGCCGCTCGGCTTGCGCGTGATCCGCAAGGTGGAGGCCATCGTGCGCGAGGAGATGAACCGCGCCGGCGCGGTCGAATTGCTGATGCCGGTGGTGCAGCCGGCCGAGCTGTGGCAGGAAACCGGACGCTGGCAGAAATACGGCGCCGAACTGATGCGGGTGAAGGACCGGCACGAGCGCGACTTCATCATCCAGCCAACCTCCGAGGAAGTGATCACCGACATCGCGCGCAGCGAGCTGCGCTCGTATCGGCAGATGCCGATCAACTTCTACCACATACAGACCAAGTTCCGCGACGAGCGCCGGCCGCGCTTCGGCCTGATGCGCGGCCGCGAGTTCACGATGAAGGACGCGTACTCGTTCGACCGCGACGTCGATGGTCTGAAGCGCTCGTACCAGGTCATGTACGACGCCTACGTGCGCATCTTCACGCGCTTCGGCCTGCAGTTCCGCGCGGTCGCGGCCGACAACGGCGCGATCGGCGGCTCGGGTTCGCACGAATTCCACGTGATCGCCGACACCGGCGAGGACGCGCTGGTCTATTGCCCGACCTCCGACTACGCGGCCAACATGGAAGCCGCCGTGGCCGCACCGCTGATCGCCGAGCGCGACGCGCCGACGCAGCCGCTGGTCAAGACGCCGACGCCCGGCAAGGCCAAGTGCGAGGACGTCGCCGCCTACCTCGGCCTGCCGTTGACGCAGACGGTGAAGTCGATCGTGCTGGCCAGCGACGCCGAGGACGGCCCTACGCAGATCTGGCTGCTGCTGCTGCGCGGCGACCACGAGCTGAACGAAGTCAAGGCCGGCAAGATTCCCGGCCTCGGCGCATATCGCTTCGCCAGCGAAGCGGAGATCGTCGAGCACTTCGGCACGCGGCCCGGCTATCTCGGGCCGATCGGCACGAAACAGCCGGTGCGCGTGGTGGCCGATCCGGTGGTGGCCGCGATGCACGACTTCGTCTGCGGCGCCAACGAGGAGGGCATGCACTATACCGGCGCGAACTGGGGACGCGACCTTCCCGAACCGGAACTGACGGTCGACATCCGCAACGTCGTCACCGGCGATCCGTCGCCCGACGGCCGCGGCGTGCTGGCGATCCAGCGCGGCATCGAAGTCGGTCACGTGTTCCAGCTCGGCACCCGCTACTCGCAGGACATGAACGCGACCTACCTGGACGAGAGCGGCAAGCCGCAACTGATCCAGATGGGTTGCTACGGTATCGGCGTCACCCGCATCCTCGGCGCGGCGATCGAGCAGAATTTCGACGAGCGCGGCATCATCTGGCCGGCCGCGCTGGCGCCGTTCGAGGTGGTGATCTGCCCGATGGGCTACGACCGCAACGAAGCGGTCAAGGCCGAGGCCGACCGGCTGTATGCGGCGCTGACCGAGGCCGGCGTCGACGTGGTGCTGGACGACCGCGGCGAGCGGCCCGGCGTGATGCTGGCCGACTGGGAACTGATCGGCGTGCCGCATCGGATCGTGATCGGCGACCGCGGCTTGAAGGAAGGCCGGGTCGAATACCAGGGACGCCGCGAGACTACGGCCACACCGGTCCCGGCGCCGGAGATCGTCGCCTTCCTGAAGGACAGGCTTGCCGCCGATGCCCGCTGAGTCCGGCGCCGGCATTTTCGTCCATGCCCGTCGCCGTTGGACGGCGGCACGGGCGCTCTGCGCAGCGCTGGCGGCCGGATTGCTGCTGGGGCAGGCCGGCGCCGCCTTGGCCGGCAACCAGAAGGAAGAAGCGCTCGCCGATTCGGTGCGGATCGCGCTGTCGCGATCGATCACCGACGGTCGGCCGCCGAAGCCGCAGTTCGACGACATCAACGACCGCATCCGCTATCTCTACTGGCTTGGCGACATGTCCGAGCGGTTGAAGAAACGCCTGCCGGATGCCAAAGGGCGGCTCGAATTCCTCGAAACCGCCTGGTACGAGGCGACGCGCGCCGGCCTCGATCCCGCGCTGGTGCTCGGCCTGGTCCAAGTCGAATCCGCGTTCCGCAAGTACGCGGTGTCGAACGCCGGCGCGCGCGGCTACATGCAGGTGATGCCGTTCTGGACGCGCACGGTCGGCGACGGCGATGCGCGCAAGCTGTTCGAGATGCAGAGCAACCTGCGCTACGGCTGCTCGATCCTGCGTATGTATCTCGACATGGAAGCGGGAAATCTCTACCTCGCGCTCGGCCGCTACAACGGCAGCCGCGGCCGCCCGGAATACCCGAACGCGGTGCTGGCCGCATGGAAGCGCTGGCAGGTGAAGAAATAAAGGCCGGCAACCGGCGTCGTCCGTTCCCCGCTTGCCGGTCGGCCTACTTGCTGAACTTTTTCCCGAAAACGCCGCCTGACATGCACGAACGCAAGGATGTCGGGCGGAACCCGCCGTCGGCGTGCGACGGGAGAATGACCATGGCGGCATGCGAAAACAGGACGCGGAAAGACCTGGATCGGCCCGGCGCCGGAGTTGCCGGTCGCGCCCGGCTCCGCTCCGACGGCGGTGTCGCGCGGCGGCCCGGTATGTACCGGAACGGAGACGCCGGCCGAACCGGCACGTGTCTGCGGATGCATCGTGCGCCGATTCCCGGCGAAGACGAGCCGCTTCCCGGAGAATCGCCCACGCCCGACCCGCACCCGATTCCGGACGATGACCCGGTACCGGATCGGGATCCGGTCGTCGGGCGGTTGCGCCATGCCGGTCCTTGCAGTGCGGCAGGCGGGTAAGGATGCGCCGGCTCCCCGACGAGCGCCGAGCATCGGCATTAAACAAAAACGCCCGCAATCGCGGGCGTTTTTGTTTGGCGAAGAAGGTCGGAAGCGGACGGCGCCAACCGTCGACGATCACTTGAGGTGATCGGAAATCAGCTTCGTCATTTCGAACATCGAGACTTGCTTCTTGCCGCCGAACACGGCCTTCAGCTTGTCGTCGGCGTCGATGTTGCGCTTGTTGGCCTCGTTCTGGAGCTTGTGCTTCTTGATGTAGTCCCACACCTTTTTCGTCACTTCGGTGCGCGGCAGCGGTGCGGACCCGACGATCGCGGCCAGCGAATCCGACGGCGTCAGCGCTTTCATGAACGCGGCGTTCGGCTTGCGTGCGGCGGATTTGGCGGCCGGCTTCTTGGCGGCGGCGGACTTGGCTGCCGGTTTGGCTGCGGATTTCGCGGCCGTCTTCTTGGCCGGTGCCGACTTGGCCGCGGCGGGCTTCTTGGCGGGGGCTGCGGACTTCTTCGCAGCGGACTTGCTGGCTGTTGCCATCTTCAGGCCTCCTTCACGAAAATGTGGGAAAAACGCGTCAAGTTACGCACCGCTAATAGTGGTGTGCTTTCAGGAGTGAAGCAAGTATTTTTTATGCAACCCCACTGAATAATGTATGGGGAATGCGACGACGCGCTTTCGAGGGAAAGCCAAGGGGAAACCGGCGTTTCCGGCGAGGGGCCGCGCCCGTGCCGGCGGGCGGCAAAGCGGCGGGCGCCGGTATCAGCGAATTCCCGGCAGCATGCCTTTCATGCTGCGCATCATTTTCATCATGCCGCCGCCTTTGAGTTTCTTCATCATCGACTGCATCTGCTCGAACTGGGACAGCATCCGGTTGACTTCCTGGACCGGCACGCCGGCGCCGGCGGCGATGCGGCGCTTGCGCTGCGCCTTGATCAGTTCCGGCTTGGCGCGCTCCTGCAGCGTCATCGAATTGATGATGCCTTCCATCCGCCGTACCTGCTTTTCAGCCTGATCCATGTTCGCGCCGCTGGCCGCCTGCTGGAACTGCGCCGGCAGCTTGTCCATCAACCCCGACAGCCCGCCCATCTTCTTCATCTGGCCGAGTTGCGCCTTGAAATCGTTCAGGTCGAACTTGCCGCCGCCCTTGATCTTTTGCGCTAGATGCTGCGCCGCGGCCGCGTCCACGCCCTTGCGGGCTTCCTCGACCAGCGCCAGGATGTCTCCCATGCCGAGGATGCGGCTGGCCATCCGGTCGGCGTCGAACGCTTCCAGGCCGTCGAGCTTCTCGGCGACGCCGGCGAACTTGACCGGCTTGCCGGTGACGTGGCGTACCGACAGCGCGGCGCCGCCGCGGGCGTCGCCGTCCAGCTTAGTCAGCACGATGCCGGTCAGCGGCAGCGCGTCGTTGAACGCGCGGGCGGTGTTGATCGCGTCCTGGCCGAGCATCGCGTCGACTACGAACAGCGTCTCGATCGGTTTGACCGCAGCATGCAGCGCGGCGATCTCCTGCATCATCGCCTCGTCGATGCCGAGTCGGCCGGCAGTGTCGACGATCAGCACGTCGTGGTAGTGACGGCGCGCGTGGTCGAGCGCGGCGCGCGCGATGTCGACCGGCTTGTCGGTAGGCTGCGACGGAAAGAAGTCGGCGCCGACCTGGGAAGTCACCGTCTGCAATTGCCCGATCGCCGCCGGGCGGTAGACGTCGGTCGAGACCGTCAGCACTTTCTTTTTCTTTTCTTCCCGCAGCCATTTCGCCAGCTTGCCGGCGGTGGTGGTCTTGCCGGCGCCCTGCAGGCCGGCCATCAGGATCACCGCCGGCGGCTGGGTTGCCAGGTTCAGTTGCGAGGCTTCCGGTCCGAGGTCGGCGCCCATCAGCTTGGCCAGTTCGCGCTGGACCACGCCGACCAGCGCCTGGCCGGGCGTGAGCGAGTCGACGACTTCCTCGCCGAGCGCCTTTTCCTTGACGCGGCCGATGAATTCGCGGACCGCTGGCAGCGCCACGTCGGCTTCGAGCAGGGCCAGGCGCACTTCGCGCAGCATTTCGGCGGTATTGGCCTCGGTCAGGCGGGCTTCGCCGCGCATGGTCTTGACCACCTTGGCGAGGCGTTGGGTGAGATTGTCGAGCATGGGAATCGGGGGAAATGAAATGAGGCCGCGGGGCGCGGCGCGATGCGGGCATTCTAACCCGACGCGGCAACCGGCCGTGACGTTGCGCGACGGCGAAACGCCGCACGACCGGGCGCCGGGATTCCGGTTTTTCGCACGCGCGCAGCACGGCACGTCATGGAAAGAGCGCGGCAACCGGCTGCCGCGCGTCTGGCATGGAGACTGCTACGTCGCTTTGCCGGCATGCCGGCGCTTTTCCGACTCCGCGACATCCGACCATGCACTTCCCGCAGTGGAATCCCGCTCCGCCGGACGCGCGCCGGGGCTGCAGTACAATCGTCGCCGCCAGCCAACACGCCGCGGCCGGCAGCACGGCCGCGGCGCTCGACCTCGATCCCGACGACGTGATGACACTGCCCAAACGCATCGGCCTGCTCGCCGCGATCGCCGCGGTCGCGGCGGCGCTGCTGGTCGCCGCGTGGTTCATCGGGGTCGGCAAGGCGCGCAGCGAAATCCATGCGGCCGGCGAGCGCCAGTTGCAGATCATCGCGCTCGACCTCGAAGCGGTGCTGGACCGGTTCGAAACCCTGCCGTTCACGCTGGCGTTTCAGCCCGAGGCGCTGCAGGTGCTCGAACATCCGGAGGATGCGGAGGCGATCGCCCGGCTGGATGCGATCTTGAAGACGATCCAGCAGCAGGCCAAGGTCGCCGCTATTTATATGATGGACCGCGACGGCAAGACGCTGGCGTCGAGCAATTCGGGCACGCCGCAAAGCTACGTCGGCCAGAATTTCAGCTTCCGGCCCTACCACCGGAACGCGATGCGGGGCGAGGCGGGACGGTTCTACGCGATCGGCAGCACCACAGGCGAACCGGGATATTTCATCGCCCAGCCGGTCTATGCCGGCGGTCACCGGCGCGAGGGGGCGACGCCGATCGGCGTGATCGCGGTGAAGATCGGCCTGGCCGAATTCGAGCGTACCTGGACCACCAGCGAAGACCCGATCGCGCTTGCTGATCACAACGGCGTGATCTTCCTCAGCAACCGCGCCGCCTGGCGATATCACAGCCTGGAGCCGCTCGGCGCGAAGGCCAGGCAGGGGATTGCCAATTCGCTGCAGTACGCCGGCCAGTCGATTTCGCCGCTGGCGTCGCTGCCGCGGCGGCCGCGCGCGGACGGCGACGAAGCGGTCGCGCGCCCGGTCGGCCGGCTCGGCTGGCACTTGATGCTGTTTCCGTCGCATGCGCGCATCCTGCGTGCCGGCTGGCTGGCGGTGCTGGCCGCCGCGATGGCGCTCGGTCTGGCCGGGATTTCGCTCTGGGCCGCCTACCAGCGCCGGCGCCGGCTGGAAGAGCGGATCGTGTCGCGCCATGCGCTGCAGCAAGCGGCGGAGGAACTCGATCGCCGGATCTCCCAGCGCACTACCGAGTTGCTGTCGGCCAACCGCGACCTGGAAGCGAAATACGCGGAACTGCAGGAAACCGAGCGCCTGTTGCGCTCGACCCAGAATGAACTGGTGCAGGCCGGCAAGCTGACCATGCTCGGGCAGATGGCGGCCGGCGTCACGCATGAATTGAACCAGCCGCTGGCGGCGATCCGCGCGTTCGCCGACAACGCGGTCACGTTCCTGGAACGCGGGCGCGGCGACCGGGCGGCCGAGAACCTGGGGCACATCAGTGCGGCCAGCGCGCGCATGGGCGCGATCATCGCCCAGCTCAAGGGGTTCGCTCGCCGTAGCCACGGCGCGGTGGCGCCGGTGGACCTCGCGCAATCGATCCGCGCCTCGGCGCTGCTGCTGCAGAACGATTTCGACCGCCGCGGCGCGCGGCTGGAAATCGACATCCGCGACAGCGTCCAGGTGGTCGGCGATACGGTGCGCACCGAGCAGGTGCTGATCAACCTGATGCGCAACGCGCTCGACGCGGTCGAGGCGGCGCCCGCCCGGGTCGTCACCATCACGCTCGAGCGTGACGGCGCGGACGCGGTGATCCGCATCGCCGACACCGGCCACGGCATCCCGGAGCAGATCGTGCAGCATCTGTTCGAGCCGTTCTTCACCACCAAGCCGTCGGAAAAGGGGCTCGGTCTCGGGCTGGCGATCTCGTCGTCGATCGTGCAGGCGATGAACGGCCAGATCGAGGCCCGCAACCGCAGCGCGGGCGGGGCCGAATTCGTGCTGCGCCTGCCCGCGTCGGACGCGGCGGCAAACGAGGGAGCATCGTTGATCCATGCCTGAAGCCATCCTGATCGAGGACGAGCAGGCGGTCCGCCTGGCGACCGCCCAGACGCTGGAACTGGGCGGCGTCACGGTCCATGCCGGCGCCAGCGTCGACGACGCCCAGGTTTACCTGCAGCCGGATTTTCCCGGCGTGGTGGTGACCGACGTCCGGCTGCCGGGCCGATCCGGCCTCGACCTGCTGCGGCAGGCGGTCGCGCTGGATCCGGACCTGCCGGTCATCGTCGTCACCGGCCATGGCGACGTCAGCATGGCGGTCGACGCGATGCGCGCCGGCGCCTACGACTTCATCGAAAAGCCGTTCGCCGCGGACCGGCTGATGTCCACCGTCGGCCGGGCGCTGGAAAAACGGCGGCTGGTGCTCGAAAACCGGCGGCTGAGAAGCGCGTGGGCGAATCAGCCGGACTTGCCGGCCCTGATCGGCCAGTCGCCGGCCATCGAGCGCGTGCGCACGCTGATCGCGTCGCTCGGGCCGACCTCGGTCGACATCCTGATCAACGGTCAGACCGGCACCGGCAAGGAAGTCGTCGCGCGCCAGCTGCACGCGGCCAGCGGGCGCAAGGGACCGTTCGTGGCGATCAACTGCGGCGCGCTGCCCGAAGCCGTGTTCGAAAGCGAGATGTTCGGCCACGAGGCGGGCGCGTTCACCAGCGCCCAGAAGCGCCGCATCGGCAAGCTCGAATACGCCGCCGGCGGTACCGTATTCCTCGACGAGATCGAGAGCATGCCGCTGGCGCTCCAGGTCAAGATGCTGCGGGTGCTGCAGGAGCGGCGACTGGAGCGGCTGGGCGGCAACGAATCGATTCCGATCGACTGCCGCGTCATCGCCGCCAGCAAGGCCGACCTGCTCGAACTGAGCCGGCAGGGCGGTTTCCGCGAAGACCTGTTCTACCGGATCGGCGTGGTCAGCATCGAGTTGCCGCGCCTCGCCGACCGCCGGACCGACATCCCGCTGCTGCTCGCCCATTTCGTGCAGGCGGCGGCGATCCGCCACCAGCGGCGGGCGCCCGAATGGAGCGCCGCGCAGATGGTGGTCTGGCAGCAGCAGGACTGGAGCGGCAACGTGCGCGAGCTGCGCAATTTCGCCGAGCGGCTGGTGCTCGGCGTGGCGGACGCCGAGGTGCCGGCCGACGGCGAATTGCCTGACCGGGCCGATTCGCTGCCGCGCCGTATCGACGCCTACGAGAAGACCCTGATCCAGGACGCGCTGGCGGCGAGCGGCAGCGTGGCGGCCGCCGCGGAGCGGCTCGGCGTGCCGAAAAAGACCCTCTACGACAAGCTGAAGAAATACCGGCTTGCGCCCGGCCGCGGCGGCGATTGACGCGCCGTTCCGGCGTACCGGCGCCGCAATCACATGGTGTAAACTCGTCGGATGCAGATTCCCCTCTCGATCGTCGCGGCGCTACTGTATCTGGCGTGCGTCGCGGTGCCGGCGACACGACCGCGCACGGTATCGCTGGTCACGCTCGCCGGCTGGCTGCTGCACGCGGCCGCGATCCGCGCCGAGTTCGTCGCGCCCGGCGCGCTGCGCATCGGTTTCGCCGTCATGCTGTCGGCGACGCTCTGGATCTGCGTCGCTGCGTACTGGCTGGAGAATCGCAACTTCTCCGTCGACGGACTGCGCGTGCTGGTGCTGCCGTGCGCGGCCGTTGCCGTCGTGCTGCCGGATCTGTTCCCGGGCAGCGTGGTGTCGCTGGAGGCCAAATCCCCGCTGTTCGGCTGGCACATCGGCGTGTCGATCCTGGCCTACAGCACGCTCACCATCGCCGCCTTCCACGCGATCCTGATGGCGCTGCAGGAATCCCGTCTCCACATCCGCCCCGGCATCGCGCAGGCGAAATGGTTCGCCGGTCCGCTGGATCGGCTGCCGGCGCTCCTGACGATGGAAAAGCTGCTGTTCCGGCTGATCACGTTCGGTTTCGTGCTGCTCACGCTCACCGTCCTGTCCGGCATCGTGTTTTCCGAGGAAATCTTCGGCCGGGCGCTCCGCTGGGACCACAAGGTGGTGTTCACGCTGCTGTCCTGGGTGCTGTTCGGCGCGCTGCTGGCCGGCCGCCGCTGGCAGGGCTGGCGCGGCCGGACCGCGTTGAGCTTCACGCTGACCGGCTTCGTCACGCTGCTGCTGGCCTACGTCGGCAGCCGCTTCGTGCTCGA
>JBQCGO010000201.1:0-8815 GCA_051955575.1 Burkholderiaceae bacterium | reverse complement strand
GGCGATCACCTCGCCGATGGTCATCGTCGGCGAGATCGTGACAGGGTCACGCACCACGCCGGACTCGAAACGCTTGACCTTGGCGACTTCGCTCGCCTGCTCCGCCGCGGTGAGATTCTTGTGGACGATGCCGATGCCGCCTTCCTGCGCCATCGCGATCGCGAGGCGAGCTTCGGTGACGGTATCCATCGCCGCCGACAGCAGCGGGATGTTCAGCGTGATGTTGCGCGTCAGGCGCGTCTTGAGGGAAGTGTCTTTGGGAAGAATGGCGGAATACGCCGGAACGAGCAGCACGTCATCGAACGTGAGTGCTTTTTGAAGTAGACGCATCATGGTTCCTATGGGCGCAAAAGCGAATTATACAGAAAAGGCCCTGTTGTCTCGTTTCCGGCCGGACACCGTCTTTCGCTGCTTTCCGCGTTGACACCGCCGGTAAAGCATGGCGAAATCGCCGCGTTGACGACAGGAAATACGGGACGGACATGGCTTCAGTCAGATCGATGGTTGCGACCGCGCTGGGCGGCCTGCTTTTCGCGGGGAGCGCCTGCGCGCAGTTCGTCTGGCTGGACGACAAGGGCGTGCGCCAGTATTCGGACATGCCGCCGCCGGCCTCGGTGCCCGCCGGCCGCATTCTGAAGGCGCCGAAAGGCGCACCGAGAAGCGAGGAACCGGCTCCCCAGGGCACCGCCGAACCGGGCGTCGCCGGAAAGGACAAGGCGCCGATGACGCTCGCGGAAAAGAATGCCGATTTCAACCGGCGCAAGATCGAGCGCGAGAAGCAGGAGCAGAAAGCCGCCGACGAGGCGAAGCAGGCCGCGGAACGGGCAAAGAACTGCGACCGCGCGCGCAGCTACCTGCGCGCGCTCGATTCCGGGCAGCGCATCGCGACGGTGGGTGCCGACGGCGAGCGCACATTCGTCACCGATCAGCAGCGGCAGCAGGAGTCTGCCGAGACGCGCCGTTCCCTCGCCGACTGCAAGTAGGATCGACGTTTTCCTTCCGGGCGCCGGCTTCACCCTCCTTCCTTCGGCGATGCCGCCGTATCCGGCCATCCGGACGCCGGCGCCAGGCATCGCCTTTCCGGATCGAGGCCGGCTCTTCAGACTGATGCCATCCGCGCGTCGGGACCGTCCCCGCGTCTGATCCGTCCCCGCGTCTGACCGCCTCGCCGCTCGGCCGAAAGCCCGAGTGTCTCCTCTTCCCGACACCGCTTGCTGTTTCGCAACACCGCTGATCTGCCGAACACATCCGCTCGTCAGTTGCAACAGTGAAATTTCAATTTTACGCTACACTCCAATCAACTTTCCGCATGGAAACTTGACGGCGCGCGTACTTGCCGCCGTCTCAACCGAGAGACCGGAGCATGAGCGTCCCGATCCGTATCCGCACCAGTAACGGATTCACCCTGATCGAATTGCTGGTGACCGTGGCCATCGTGGCCATCCTCGCCGGCGTGGCGTTGCCGAGCTACCGCCAGTACGTCATCCGCGGCAACCGCTCGGCGGCCGAGGCGCAGATGCTCGACATCGCCAATCGCGAGGAGCAGTTCCTGCTGGCGAACCGGGCCTATGCCGACAAGACGACGCTGACGGGCAGCGGCTACGCGCTGCCCTCGGAAGTGTCGTCGAACTATGACTATGACGTGGTGCCCGGGACCGGTTCGGTACCGAGCTACACGATCACCTTCACCGCGAAGAACGGCCAATACAGCGACGGCAACCTGACCCTCGACAACGCCGGCAACAAGACGCCTTCCGAAAAATGGAAATGATCTCCGTCCGTCCGCCTCGGCAGTCCGGCATCTCGATGATGGAGGTGCTGGTCACCATCGTCATCCTCGCCTTCGGCCTGCTCGGTCTGGCCGGGCTGCACACCCGGCTGCAGATTTCCGAGATGGAGGCTTACCAGCGCTCGCAGGCGCTGCTGCTGTTGGACGACATGGCCAATCGCATCTCGACCAACCGCTACGCCGCCGCGAGCTACGTCACCGGCACCACGCCCGCGGGCACCGGCAATGCCTGCACGGCGACCACTTTCGCCGACCGACAGAGCCGCGATGCCTGCGACTGGAGCAACGCCCTGCTCGGCGCAGCGGAAGTCAGCGGCACCAGCAAGGTCGGCGCCCTGATCGGCGGGCGCGGCTGCGTCAGCGATCTCGGCAACGGCGAATACATGATCACCGTCGCCTGGCAGGGCAGCGGCCCGCTGTCCGCGCCGCCGGCCAGCGTGACCTGCGGCCAGTCTCTCTACGACAGCGGCACCCGCTGCACCCAGGACTTCTGCCGCCGCACCGTTAGTACGGTCGTCCGCATCAATTCGCTGTCATGAACCACCTTATCCCGAAAGCGCGCCGCGACGGTGCGCTCCGTCAACGGAAGCCGGGAGGCTTCACGCTGATCGAGCTGATGATCGCGATCACGCTGAGCCTGCTCCTCGTGCTCGTCCTCACGACCTTGTTCCTGAACATCTCGCGCGCCAACACCGAGATGGGCAAGACCAACGGCCAGATAGAGAGCGGCCGCTTCGCGATGCAGATCCTGCAGTCGGACATCGAGCATGCCGGCTACTGGGGCAGCTACGTGCCGCAGTTCGACGACCTGACCCTGCCGGCGGGCATCCTGCCGGGCGACGCGCCGACCGCCGTGCCGAACCCCTGCCTTGCATTCAACGCGACCAACTGGACCGCTGCCTACAAGACGAATCTGATCGGCATCCCGATCCAGGCCTACGACGACGTGCCTACCGGTTGCGGCACCGTCATTGCCAATCGCAAGGCCGGTACCGACATTCTCGTCGTGCGGCATGCGGAAACCTGCAAGGTCGGCGATCCGAACTGCGAAGCGGATACGACCGGGAAGATTTATTTCCAGTCGTCCCTCTGCTCGCCGACCGCGCAGGCAGGCACGACAACGACGATCACGCTCAATGCTTCGTCGTCGGGAGCCGACAACGCGTACCAGAACATGACGATCCGCACGCTCTACGGCAGCGGCAGCAACCCGCAACAGGCAAGAACGATCCAGAGCTATGCCGGCTCCACGAAAATCGCGACCGTCACGCCGGCGTGGACCACGTCGCCCGACAACACCACCGTCTACAGCCTGGACGCGACCGACTATGTCCTCGACACCGCCGGCTTCACCGAGCGCGCGAAGGATTGCGCGACCGCCACCGAGAAACGCAAGTTCGTCTCCGACATTTACTACGTCCGCGACTATGCGGTGACGGTCGGCGACGGCATCCCGACCCTGGTGCGTTCGCAATACGATCTCGCCGCCGGCACGGTACAGCCGCAACCTGTGGTGCCGGTGGTCAGCGGCATCGAAGGCTTCAACGTCGAACTCGGGATCGACAGCAAGAGCCGCTGCGGCACCGCGGTCGACTACACCACCGCGTTGGCCACCGCGCCGAACGACCTGCGCGACCCTGCGACCTGCACGGTCAACGCGAGCAACACCAGCAAGAACACCGTGCCGCCGAACCGCGGCGACGGCATCCCGGACGGCGATTTCGTCCGCTGCACGACGGCCGCGCCCTGCACCGCCGCACAACTCGCGAACGCCACGCAGGTGAAAGTCTTCCTGCTTGCCCGCAGCGAGGAAGCGTCGCCGGGTTACACCGGCAACGCCGGCAAGACCTACGCGCTCGGCAGCACCACGCTCGGCCCGTTCACCGATCAGATCAAGCGTCACGTGTTCTCGAGCACGGTGCGCGTGGTGAACGTGTCGGCCAGAAGGGAGACGCCGCAATGAAACGCTCTTCTTGCGCACGCCAGCGCGGTGCCACGCTGGTCATCGGCCTGATCATGCTGGCCGTGATCACGCTGCTGGTCACCGCCGCTTTCTCGCTCAGTTCCACCAACCTGAAGAACGTCAGCAACATGCAGTTCCGTGACGGCGCACTCGCGGCCGGACAGATCGCCATCGAGAAGGTGGCGCAGTCGGATTTCACGACGCTGACCGCTGCCCAGCAGATCACCGTCGACCTCGATCGCGACGACAGGATCGACTACACGGTGAACGTCGACAAGCCGGTCTGCATCCGCAGCGCCCAGTCCGGCACGGTGTCGAACGTCGGCCGGCAGAGCAGCGTCACCCTGCCCGGCATGACGGTTTCCTCGCCGGGCCTGTATTCGACCACCTGGGACATTCGCGCGACGGTGACGGACACCGTCAGCGGCGCGACCGTCGACATTCACCAAGGCGTGCGCAAGCAACTGAGCGCGCCGTGCTCGTAGAACGAATTCCGGGGACGCTCATGAAAATCCGCTCCGTCAAACCTTTGCTCGCGGCGCTGCTGTTTCCTCTTTGCGCGGGAGCGTACGCCGAAGACATCGATCTGTTCGTCAACACCAGCCAGACATCTTCCGCGAACGCACCGAACGTGCTGTTCATCGTCGACAACACGGCGAACTGGAACACTGCATTCACTAACGAGATCGCCGCCCTGGTTTCCACGTTCCAGAATCTGGACAGCAATATGTTCCGGATCGGGATCATGTTCGCTGCCGAAACCGGCAATCCGAACAACAACGTTGATGGCGGCTACGTGCGTGCGGCGATGCGCTTGATGACCGGCGACACGACTGTCGCCGGCGTGACGGTGCCGGGTACTGGGACCAAATCGAAGTACGCAGCGCTGATCCAGAGCTTCGACAAGCTTGCCGACAAGGGCAACGGCGGCAAATCCAGCCTCGTGATGGACGAGGCTTATCGCTATTTCACGGGCGGCACGCCTTATGCGGGCAACGGCAAGGCGAAAACGGATTACACCGGCAACTTGTACGGTTCGCTCGCATCGCAAGCAGTGTATGCATTGTCGGGCAATGCGCTGCCGTCCAAGACGGCCAACCAGTACAACAGCCCGCTCACCGGTGGCTGTCAAAAAAACTTCATCATCTACATCAGCAACGGCCCTTCACAGGACAACAACTCTGTCATCACCCAGGCGACGAACGATCTGCGCAGTTATGGCGGCGACACCACGCAAATCACCCTAACGCCTTCCGGCTCGCAGGACAACGTCAGCGACGAGTGGGCGCGCTTCATGTACAACAGCAGCCTGAACGTCGTGACCTACACGATCGACATCAATCCGGGATCGACCGGCCAGGGACCGGGATGGACCGCGCTGCTGAAGAAGATGGCCAACCCCAACAATGAGACTCTGACTTATTCCCGCTACGTCGCCGTCGATTCCACAGTCAACAACGGCGCGCAAATCTATGACGCGATCCAGCACGCATTGACCGAAATCCAGGACGTCAACAGTGCGTTCGCCGCGGTCAGCCTGCCGGTCAGCGTGAACACGCAGGACTACTACCTGAACCAGGTTTACATCGGCATGTTCCGGCCGGACGCCAGCGGTTATCCGCGCTGGGCCGGCAACCTGAAGCAATACCGTCTTGCAAACACCACGCTCAACACGCTCGACGCCGACGGCAACGCTGCGATCAACTCGCTGACGGGTTTCATCCAGTCCTGCGCCCGCAGCTACTGGACACCGACCAGCGCGAACACCGACTGGGCATTCAAACCGCAAGGCACTTGTCCGAGCCCGATCGGATCGGCAACCGACACCTATACGAAATCCGACTACCCGGATGGAAACATCGTCGAGAAAGGCGCCGAAAACTACGCGTTGCGCCACAGCGCGGGAACCCGCACGGTGAAAACCTGCTCGGCGAGCGCGTGCACGTCGATAATCGATTTCAGCAATTCCAACGTGTCGGCCACCGCGCTCGGCGTATCGACAACGACAGAGAGGGATCAGCTGATTAACTGGGAAAAGGGCCTCGACGTCGACGACGAAAATCACAACAACGTCACGAACGAAATCCGCCCGTCGGCCCACGCCGACGTGGTCCACTCCCGTCCGGTTGCCCTGCCCTACGGCAGCGACGTCGTGGTGTTCTACGGCACCAATGACGGGATGCTGCACGCGATCAACGGTAACCGCTCGAATGCGATCAGTGGTGTTGCCGCCGGCGCCGAGCTCTGGTCCTTCGTCGCGCCCGAGTTCTACACCTCAATCAAGCGCCTGCGCGACAACACGACCAAGATCAGCTTCCCGAACATCACCGGCGGCAGCCCGAAGCCGTACGGCTTCGACGGCCCGATCACGGCATATCAGCCATCGTCCAGCCAGGCATGGATCTACGCGACGATGCGCCGGGGCGGTCGCGCGATCTACGCGTTCGACGTGTCGAGCCCCGGCTCGCCGTCGCTGAAGTTCAAGGCCGGCTGCCCGAATGCCGCCGACGACACCGGCTGCACCGCCAATATGTCCGGCATCGGGCAGACCTGGTCCACGCCGAAGATCATCAAGGCGGCCGGCTACACCAGCGGCCCGCTCCTGATCATGGGCGGCGGCTATGACAAGTGCGAGGATGCCGACCCGAGCAACTGCTCCTCTCCCAAGGGTCGTTACATCTATGTGCTGGATGCGAACGACGGCACGGTGAAGCAGGCGCTCCAGACCGATCGCGGCGTCGTCGGCGACGTGCTGATGCTGACCGACGCGTCCGGCAACGCCACGTTCGGCTATGCCTCGGATCTCGGCGGCAACGTCTACCGCATCTCGGGCGCCAGCGCGAACGTCGCGATCGGCAGCACGGCGCCGGGGTCCTGGACCATCACCAAGATCGCGTCGCTGGGATGCAGCACGCCGGCGACCTGCACCGCCAACCGGAAATTCATGTTCGGACCGGACGTCGTCGTCGACAACGGCGTGAACATTCTCCTGCTGGGCTCCGGCGATCGAGAAAAACCGATCTCCAGCTACAGCTCCGCCTACGGCACGACCGACTATTTCTTCATGATCAAGGACACGCCGACCGACGCCAACTGGCTGAGTACGGAAGCGACGAACTGCGGCAACTCGTCGGTCATCTGTCTGAATTCGCTGCTCGGCATCACGACGTCGGCCAACCCGACCCAGGCGCAGGTCGACGCGAAGAAAGGCTGGTACCTCGGTCTCGCCGCGCACGAGCAGGTAGTCACTTCCGCAATCACGTCGTCAGGCGTCGTCACGTTCAGTACCCATACCGCAGTCGCGCCGAACTCGACTTCGTGCCAGTCCACGCTCGGCGTCGCGAACGTCTACAACATCGCGTACACGAACGCGTCGAGCCAGAATGGAACAGCCGCGCGCTTCCAGCAGATCGCGGGCGGCGGACTGCCGCCGTCGCCGAGCAAGGGTTTCGTGACCACGGAAGACGGCCAGCAGCAGCGCTACTGCATCGGCTGCAGCGGCGATTCCCCCTTGCAGGGCAGCCCGCCACCGACGGTGGCGCCTTCCGGGTCGGCGGTGCAGCCGAAGAGCCGCGTCTACTGGTACATCCAGCAATGAGCGCGCTCCGCTTCCGTCATGCGAATGCGGCAAGGACCGGCTGCCGCGCCGCCGGCTTCACGCTGATCGAATTGATGATCACCATCGCGATCGCGGCGATCCTGCTCGGGCTGGCGACACCCTCGTTCCAGAACGCGACGCTGTCGAGCAAGCTGACCGGCGAGGCGAACAGCCTGGTCGCCAGCATGCGGTTGGCACGCGACGAGGCGATCAAGCGCAACGCCACCGTCACGCTGTGCGTATCGACCAACGGCACGAGCTGCACGACCGGCGGCTGGCAGCAGGGCTGGATCGTGCTGTTCACCGATACCAGCGCGTCGCCGAACACGAACACCGTGCTGCAACAGAAAACCGCATCGCCGAACGGCTACCGGATCACCGAAGGGTCGGGCACGTCGAGCCTGTCTTTCCGGCCGGCCGGGATGGCGGCCACGCCGGCTTCGATGACTGTTTGCCGCTCCACGCCGACCGCGGGCAATCAGGAGCGGGTCGTCACGCTGGAAGGCAGCGGTCGCGTTACGGTCAAGCGCACCAGCACCGGTACCTGCTCGTAATCCTGGCATGGGCGCGACCCTCCCGCTTGTTCCGCCGATCGGCCCGATGTCGTCCGGCCCTGCGGCAGATGCATCCGGAAAGCTTTCCCCGCCTGCCCGCTCGCTCTTACGGCGATTGAATGCGCGGCATGCCCGCGTGCTCGCGCTGTCGCTCGTTCTGCATGGCGGTTTGGCCTGGCTGATCCTGGCGGCCGGCCCGTCGGTCGAGCATGGCGCCGCAGGCGGCTTGCCGCAAACGGTCCGGGTTCGCATCCTGGCACCCGAAGCCGCTTCCGCCACGGCGGACTCGTCCGATTCGCCGCGCCCAGGCCACGCCGTTCCAGAGACGCTCGCACCCCGTTCGGCTGCTGAAGAAGTCAACCAGAGCCGTCCTGCAAACCGGAACGCGGAAATCGCCCGCGCACCCGACGCCGACGCATCGAACGCCGGCGCGCCGGTGCATTCCGTCTATTTCGACCAGGGACGCCTGACCCGCCTGCCGTCCCCGCTCGGTGAAGTTACGCTGGACGACGATGCGATCACCGCCGTTCCGGTTTCCGCGACCGTGCAGATCACGCTGTTCGTAAACGCGGATGGCGCCGTCGCGGACGCGACCGCGCGAATCGACGGCGCAAGCGAGGGCGAGGTCGAAACCTTCGTCGCGCGGGTGCTGGCGCGCTTGCGCGATACGCGTTTCCACCCGGGGGAAATCGACGGCGCGCCGGTGCCGGCGCGGCTAGACATCGTCGTCATTGGACGGCCCCTGGCCCAGCCGGCTTCCTGACCGCGGTCGCTCCCCGGGTTTTTCAGTTCTTCGCGCTCTTGCGCGCCGCGCGGCGGCGACGCGATTCCTTCGGGTCGGCAATCAGCGGGCGATAGATTTCGATCCGGTCGCCGTCGCGCGCCGGCGCATCGAGCGCGGAGAGCTTGCC
>JBQCGO010000200.1:0-4549 GCA_051955575.1 Burkholderiaceae bacterium | reverse complement strand
CGCGCACCTTTTCGGGTGCATCGGCAACTGATCAAAAATCGTACATCGGCTGCAACAGGCTGATCCGAATCAGTACACTCGCGCGCGCGTCCGCCGCCGCCCGCCTTCCCCGCCGCGCGCCGGTTTTTCCCGGTGCCGCCTCCGCTTTTCCTCGTGGTTTCCTCTTGGTCCCGCATGACGCGCCCGCGGCCGGTCGTGCGGCGCCCAGCCGGGGCGGTGTCAGGCATGCGTCTTGCCATTCCGCTGCGTCACCAAAACGGTTGATGATTTTCCCAACATTTCAATCAATCCCCCGGAGGAGAGCAAATGAAAAAGGTCATCGCGCTAAGCGCACTGGCAGCGGGAATTGGCGGGATGCAGGCTGCCCAGGCAGTCGACATCAACGCTGGCGATTTCACGGTCAATGTCGGCGGCATCATCAACGCCTATTACACCCATGTGAACTGCTCGGGCGACACCGTCGGCGGCATCGCGCTGGCCAGCCGTGCGCTGGGCTGCGGCGGCCAGGGCGGCCGCACCACGATCGGCAACGGCCTGCTCCCGAGCGGCCTGATCACCTCGGTCAAGACCCACCAGGGCGACTACGACATCGGCGGCACGATCGGCATCATGGTGCACACCGCCACCGATTCCGCCGTGGCGGCCAACAGCGGCGTCGACGTCCGCCAGGGCTTCGTCACCATCGGCAACGCCGGCATGGGCACGGTCAAGCTGGGCCGCGACTACGGCATCTTCGGCGCCAACGCGATCCTGAACGACATGACCCTGCTGGGCGTCGGCGCACCGGTCCAGGCGACGCAGCGCGGCCGCGTGACGCTGGGCCACATCGGCGCCGGCTACACCTACCTCGGCACCTACGGCCAGATCGCCTACACCTCGCCGGCGTTCAGCGGCATCCAGCTCGACGCCGCGCTGGTCAGCCCGACCAGTGACAACCCCGCCTTCACCAGCGGCAACGGCCCGCAGTTCCAGGCCCAGCTGGTCGCCAAGCCGATCGAAGGCCTGAAGGCCTGGATCGGCGGCAAGACCCAGAAGTTCAACGCGGTTGCAGCCGGCGTCAATGACTTCACCGAAAGCGCGGGCGAGATCGGCGCGTCGTACACCTACGGCCCGTTCGGCGTGCTGGGCAACTTCCAGGCCGGCAAGGGCCTGGGCATCCTGTCGGACGGCGACCAGGGCGACGTCAAGCAGCGCAACTACTTCGTCCAGGCCACCTACAAGGCGACCGAGAAGGTCAAGCTCGGCCTGAACTACGGCGTGAGCAAGAACCGCGACAACGTCGCCGGCACCGGCGGTCTGGAGAAGAACAGCAACGTGACGGCCGGCGTGTACTACTCGCTGACCAAGAGCGTGACGCTGGCCGGCGAACTCGGCCAGACCCGTTCGACCGCCTTCAACGGCGACGTGGCGCGCCTGAAAGGCGTGTCGGCCGGCGCGATCTTCTTCTTCTAAGAAGAGACCGCGTCGCAACCCATCCCGTGCGCGGCGGCCGTCGCGCACGGGATGGGGTTCCCAGCCGGATGTTTCGTCGACACCGCGTCGGATGTCCGTCGCGGTGTCGTTTTCATTTCCGGGGCTGCCGGCGACCGCGCACGATGCGCCGCGTCGGCCCGGCTGCACTCATCGAAGACAGGCGGAAGACATCGTGCGATTCCTCGTTGCCGCGTTCGCTGCCGTGCGCATTGTCGTGCGCATTGTGGTGCTTTGCCTGCTGTGCGCGGCGCTGCCGTCCGCCCGCGCCGGCGTGATGACGCATGACGCGCTGGTCAAACGCTTCCCCGCGCCCTACATGGTCGGCGAGAAGGACAAGTCGCTGCCGGTGTGGCCGATCTTCAAGCAGGACATGACCTCGACCGACCTCGTCGCCTACGTGTTCGAGTCGATCGACTTCGCGCCCATCCCGGGCTTTTCCGGCGTGCCGCTGAACCTGCTGGTCGCGCTCGATCCGAAAGGGACGTTTCTCGACGTGCAGGTGCTGTCCCACCACGAGCCGGTCTTCCTCGAAGGGCTCGGTCCCGAGCCGCTGATGCGCTTCGTCAGCCAGTACAAGTCGCTGTCGCTGAAGCAGAACATCAAGATCGTCACTGGAGAGAACGGCCCGAAGAAGGAAGGCGCCAACGTCTACATCGACGGCGTGTCGAAGGCCACCGCGTCGGTGCGCATCATCAACCAGAGCGTGCTGTCGGCCGCGCTCAAGGTCGCGCGCAAGAAGCTCGGCTTCGCCGAGGGCCGCGACCCGGACCTGATCGCCCACGTCAAGACCGACCTGTTCGAGCCGCATTCCGTCGCCGAACTCGAACGGCTCGGCCTCTACAAGCGTGTCGTGATGCGCAACCGCGAGGCCGAGCAGGCGTTTGCCGGCAGCGACGGCGCCGGGCTGGACCCCGAGGCGGCCGCGCATCCATATGACCCCTTCATCGACCTGTCGGTCGCGCTGGTGTCGGTGCCGACCGTCGGCCGCAACCTGCTCGGCGAAGCCGGCTGGAAAAAGCTGCAGGGCCGGCTCGACCCGGGCGACCATGCGATTTTGGTCGTCTCGCGCGGCCGCTACGGACTGGTCGGCGACGACTTCGTGCGCGGCTCGGTGCCCGAGCGGCTGGCGCTGAAGCAGGGCGAGCTGCCGATCGAGATGCGCGACCTCGATCTCGACGTCAAGCCGGCGGTTGCCGACGGCCTCGGCCGCGACGGCTTCAAGATCTTCCGCGTGATCAGCCAGTCCGGCCTGGACCCGGCGCAGCCGCTCGAATTCTTCCTGCACATCACGCGCAGCAAGGGCATCGTCTACCCGGAACGCATCGTGCGCGACTTCAAGTTCGCGCTGACGCTGCCGGAGAAGTATTACGTCGCCGCCGCGCCGGACAACAAGACCTGGGTCGCGATCTGGAAGCAGCGCCAGGGCGAGATCGCGGTGCTGGTCGCCGCGCTCGGCGTGCTGGCCGCCGGACTGGCGATGCAGAAGCGGCTGACCGCCGACGACCGCCGCTTTGCCTGGTTCCGCCGCGCCTACCTGCTGTTCACCGTGCTGTTCATCGGCTACGAAGCCCAGGGCCAGCTATCGATCGTCAACATCACCGGCATCCTGCAGGCGCTGCACGAGCATCGCAGCCTCGAATTCTTCCTGTTCGATCCGATGACGGTGACCCTCTGGGCCTTCGTGCTGGTGTCGCTGGTGGTCTGGGGCCGCGGCACCTTCTGCGGCTGGCTGTGCCCGTTCGGCGCGCTGCAGGAAGGCGTCGGCAAGCTCGCGCAGGCGCTGAACGTCCCGCAGTGGAAGATCCGCACGAAGACCGATGCGCGGCTGAAATGGATCAAGTACGTCGTACTCGCCGCCATCGTCGGCAGCGCGTTCGTCTCGTCGGCGCTGACCGACAAGCTGGTCGAGGTCGAGCCGTTCAAGACCGCGATCACGCTGAACTTCGTGCGCTCCTGGCCGTTCGTGCTGTACGCGGTCGGCCTGCTCGCGCTCTCCGCGTTCGTCTACAAGGGTTTCTGCCGCTACCTGTGCCCGTTCGGCGCCGGGCTGGCGGTGCTCGGCCGCTTCCGCGTGTTCGACTGGCTGCCGCGCCGCAAGGAATGCGGCAAGCCGTGCCAGACCTGCCGCCACCGCTGCGACTACGAGGCGATCCGGCCGGACGGCACGATCCGCTACCACGACTGCTTCCAGTGCATGGACTGCGTGGTGATCTACGAGAGCGACGACAAGTGCGCGCCGCTGATCCTGGAAAAGAAGCGCGCGCGGACCATCCCGATCACGCCGGTCGACACCACGGCGGCGGCCTGATCGGCTAATCGCCTGAGCCCGGAGGACATCGCATGCAACGCAGAACCTTTCTCTCGGCCGCGATCGGCGCAGGCGTCGGCGTCGGCATGTGCGGCGCGCTCGCGGCCCGGCTGGCCGAATCGCCGGCGTCCGAACCCGGCGCCATCGCGCGCGGCGACGCGACCCCCGACGGCCGCCGGCTGTACGTCGGCGCCGACCTCGCGTTCGGCACCACGATCAGCGTGCGGCTGCTGCACCACGACCAGCGCACGGCGGAACTGGCGATCGCCGACGCGATCGACCAGGCCAAACGCATCGACGTGCTGATGAGCCTGTACCGCGAGGACAGCCAGGTCGCGGAACTCAACCGCCGCGGCGTGCTGCACCAGCCCGACCCGGACCTGGTGACGGTGCTGCGGAGGGCGCGCGAACTGTCGCAACTGACCGGCGGCGCGTTCGACGTCACGGTGCAGCCGCTGTGGCGTACCTGGAGCGAGGCCGCCGCGCGCGGCGCGCTGCCGACCGACGAGGCGCGCCGCGCCGCGATGGCGCTGGTCGACTGGCGCCGGCTGGCGTTCGACGACCGCCACGTCGCGCTGCTCGCGCCCGGCATGGCGATCACGCTGAACGGCAGCGCGCAGGGCTACGCGTCCGATCTCGCGCTGGCCGCGGTCAAGGCGCGCGGCGTGGCCGACGCGCTGCTCGACACCGGCGAATTCTCGGCAGAAGGCGCGAAGGCCGCGCCCCGCCCGTGGGTGGTCGGCGTGCGCGATCCGCGCCGCGCCGACG
>JBQCGO010000199.1:0-11261 GCA_051955575.1 Burkholderiaceae bacterium | reverse complement strand
CCCTCCAACCCGCTCTACATCCAGACCGTCTGGGGCCTCGGGTATGTCTTCATTCCCGAAGGCAAGCCGCGCTGACCGGCGACGGAATCGATCCGGATGAAACGTCTCGCGTGGCTGAAGAGCGGCCTGTTCTGGCGCACGTTCTTCCTGCTCGCGTTCTTCATCACGATCAGCATGAGCGCCTGGGTCGCCAGCTTCCGGCTGGTCGAACGCGGACCGCGCGCGCAGCAACTGGCTGCGCAGATCGTCTCCATCGTCACCATCACTCGCGCCGCGCTGACGCACTCCGCGCCCGACCTGCGGCGCGAGCTGCTGTTCGAGCTTGCCAGCAACGAAGGCATCCGCGTGTACCCGCTGGAAGCGTCGGACAAGGTCCAGCCGCTGGCCGACTCCACGCTGCTGCCGATGATGCAGGGCGATATCCGCGGCCGCCTCGGCAGCGAGACGCGCTTCGCCGGCAAGGTCAACGACGTCGAAGGTTTCTGGATCAGCTTCAACATCGACGGCGACCAGTACTGGCTGATGCTCGACCGCGGCCGCATCAACCGCACCTCGGGCATCCAGTGGGCCGGCTGGGGCGCGCTCGTGCTGTTGCTGTCGCTGGCCGGCGCAGTGTTCATCTCGCGCCTGATCAACCAGCCGCTGGCACGCCTGAACGCGGCGGCGCGCAGCATCGCGTCGGGCCGCAAACCCGAACCGCTGCCGGAAAAGGGACCGACCGAAGTGCGCGAAACCAACCGCAGCTTCAATCAGATGGCGGCCGACCTCGACCGGATCGAGAGCGACCGGGCGGTGATCCTGGCCGGCATTTCGCATGACCTGCGCACGCCGATCACCCGGCTCCAGCTGGAACTGGAACTGAGCAAGCTGCCGAACGAAGCCCGTCACGGCATGCAGTCGGACCTGACGCAGATGGACGCGATCATCGGCCAGTTCCTCGACTACGCCCGCCCGGCCGGCAGCGGACCGGTCCGCGAGATCGACCTGTCGCAACTGCTCGCCGATTGCGCGCGGCATGCACAGCGCTCGCGCGACCTGCGCGTCGCCGCCGAGATCGCGCCCGGCCTGAGGCTCCGCGGCGACGAGACCGAGTGGAAGCGCGTGATTGCCAACCTGGTCGAGAACGCGCGGCGCTACGGCCGCACGCCCGATGCCGATGCTGCCGACGTCCTGATCCGCTGCGGGACCGCGAACGGTTCGATCGTGCTGGAAATCCTGGATCGCGGCCCCGGCGTTCCCGAGGCCGAGACCGAGCGTCTGCTGCGGCCTTTCGTCAGGATGGATGAGGCGCGCGGGCAGGCGAACGGCTCGGGACTGGGATTGGCGATCGTCGACCGCATCGTGCGGCGGCAAGGCGGCGCCCTGCGCATCGGCAACCGCGAAGGCGGAGGACTGGCGGTACGGATCACGCTGCCGGCGGCGAGCACCGGCTGACTTCCCGGAACCCGGACGCTTCTTCGCGCCGGGATCGAGCCGTCAAGGAAGATTCCCGTCGCTCGCCGTTTCCGTCAATCGTCGTGATCGGTAATCGGGCCTTCCTGGAACAGCCGCTTTCGCAATTCGTGGTCCATCTTCGGATCCTGGCGGCGGATCCACTCGAGCACCATCGCCGCATGTTCCTTTTCCTCGTCGCGATTGTGCTCGAGCA
Source organism: Burkholderiaceae bacterium (assembly GCA_051955575.1). Classification (GTDB taxonomy): domain Bacteria; phylum Pseudomonadota; class Gammaproteobacteria; order Burkholderiales; family Burkholderiaceae_D; genus JBQCGO01. The sequence goes on along the minus strand of JBQCGO010000199.1, from coordinate 9,613 downwards.
CCCGTTTCAATTCCGGATCGCTGCAGACGTCGACGCGCTGGTTGTACCAGTCCACCGCCTCCAGTTCTTCCATCAGCGACTCGATCGCGCGATGCATGTCGCGCGTCTTTTCCGACAGCAGGTCGAATGGTTCGTGATATTGCTCGCTGGACATGCGTTCTCCCCAAATCAGGATGGCAAAGGCGTGCGCCGCCGGCGCGGCGCCCCGCACTATTGAGCATGGTTTCCGGCAAGAGTTGCGGCGCCTCGGCGGTTTTCCCGCCGACATTGCGGCCGCGCAAATCGCCATCCGCAATGCACGGGCCTGGAAGGGCATTGATGCGAAGCGGCGCGCGAGGGATCACCGCGCTCGTCTTCGGGGGCGGCCGGCGCCGGGAAACGCTATAGCCAATTAGTCGGTGTGGATGCCGAAGACGAGCGCGACCGCTTCCGCGGCGATGCCCTCTTCCCGTCCGAGCCAGCCGAGCTTCTCGTTGGTCTTGGCCTTGACGTTGACGCGGTCCGCCGGCAGTGCGGCATCGGCCGCAATGTGCTCGACCATCAAACCGATGTGCGGCGCGAGCTTCGGCCGCTGCGCGATTACGGTAGCGTCGATATTGCCGACCGCGAAGCCGGCCTCGCGCAACCGGCGCACCGCCTCGCGCAGCAGCACCCGCGAATCGGCGCCGGCGAAGTTCGGGTCGGTGTCCGGGAAATGGCGGCCGATGTCGCCAAGCCCGGCCGCGCCGAGCAGCGCATCGGTGATCGCGTGCAGCAGCACGTCGGCATCCGAATGGCCGAGCAGGCCCTTCGGATGCGGGATCGCCACGCCGCCGATGATCAGCGGACGCCCCTCGACCAGCGCATGGCAGTCGTAGCCCTGCCCGATCCGGAAATTCGGCAGCGGATTCATTCGAGTCCCTTCATCAGCATCTCGACCAGCGCGAAATCGCCCGGCAAGGTCACTTTCATGTTGCGCGGACTGCCCTCCACCAGCCGCGGGCGCAGTCCGAGCCGTTCGATTGCCGAAGCTTCGTCGGTCACGTCGTCGGCCGCTTCCAGCGCGCGGCGCAGCAGCGCGTGACGGAACATCTGCGGCGTCTGCGCGGCCCACAGCGTGTCGCGCGGCAGCGTGCGCGACACCCGCAATCCGTCGTCGGACTGCTTGATCGTGTCGACCGCCGGCACCGCCAGCAGCCCGCCGACCTCGTCGTGCGCCAGCGCATGCGCGAGCGATTCGATCAGGCCGACCGTCAGCCCGGGACGCGCCGCGTCATGCACCAGGATCCAGTCGTCGTCCGCCGGGTCGGGCATCGCGGTCAAGCCGTTGAGCACCGAATGCCGCCGGGTATCGCCGCCGCAGCGCAGGACGGTCGTGCGCGCGGATGCGGACGGGCAATGCCGCAGGCAGTCGTCGATGTGCGGATCCTCCGGCGCCACCACCACGTAGACATGCGCGATCGCGGGCGCCGCCGCGAAGGTGGCGAGCACGTGCGCGAGCATCGGCTTGCCGCCGATCGGCACGTACTGCTTGGGCAACGGACCGCGCGTGCGCGCGCCGATGCCGGCAGCGGGAATCAGGGCGAAATGTCGTGAGGGCGTCATCGGAAAACGGGGCGGCGCGGCGTCGGCAATGCCGCCGCACGCCCCGGGAGAAACGGGGCGTTCGATTATAATGGCGAACGCCGCGCGCACCGTTCGCGGCGCATCCACCGGCGTTCGCCGGGCGGGCGTTTCGCAAACCCGCCGCGCAGCGCCCTCGTCTCCCCGCACCCGATGTCATTCGATCTGAAAAAGTCGCTGCCGGCTTCCGGCGCCCGTTTCGTGGTACCGGCGCTGCACGGCTCGGCCGACGCCTGCCTGCTGGCGAAAGCGGCGCTGTTTCTGCGCGGCGAGGGACGAATGCTGGCGATCGTCGCTGCCGACGCGGCCAATGCGCAGCGGCTGCTGGCCGAGATCCGCTGGTTCGCCGCCGGCGACGGGGCCGGCGAGCCGCTGCGCTGCCACCTCCTCCCGGACTGGGAAACGCTGCCGTACGACGCGTTCTCGCCGCACCAGGATCTCGTTTCCGAGCGGCTCGCGACGCTGCACGAAGTGTGCAGCGGCCAGTGCGACGTGCTGATCGTGCCGGCCGCCACCGCGCTGCAGCGGATGGCCCCGCCGTCCTTCCTCGCCGGCTACACTTTCTTCTTCAAGCAGGGCGAACGGCTCGACGAGGCGCAACTGAAAAGCCAGTTGACGCTGGCCGGCTACAGCCACGTCAGCCAGGTGATGTCGCCCGGCGAATACTCGGTGCGCGGCGGCCTGATCGACCTGTTCCCGATGGGCTCGGCGCTGCCCTACCGGCTCGATCTGTTCGGCGACACGATCGAAACCATCCGCACCTTCGACGCCGACACCCAGCGCTCGCTCTACCCGGTGCGCGAGGTGCGGCTGCTGCCGGGCCGCGAATTCCCGATGGACGAGGCGGCCCGCACCGCGTTCCGCGGCCGGTGGCGCGAAGTGTTCGAAGGCGATCCGTCGCGCTCGCCGGTCTATCGCGACATCGGCAACGGCATCGCCGCGGCCGGCATCGAGTACTACCTGCCGCTGTTCTTCGAGCAGACCGCGACGCTGTTCGACTACCTGCCGGGAAACGCCGCGTTCGCCACGGTCGGCGATATCGACGCGGCGGTCCACCGCTTCTGGAGCGATACCGAGTCGCGCTACAGATTCCTGAAGAGCGATCGCGAGTGGCCGCTGCTGCCGCCGTCCGACCTGTTCCTGTCCGGCGAGCAGTTCTTCACGCTCGCCAAGCCGTTCGGACGCTGGGTGCTGAGCACCGCGAGCGACGCCGCTTCGGATCTGTCCGCGCCGCTCCCCGACGTCGCCGTCAACCGCCGGCTCGACGATCCGCTGGCGAACCTGCGCGCCTTCCTGCTGAAAACCCGCAAGCGCGTGCTGCTGTGCGCCGACTCCGGTGGCCGGCGCGAGACGCTGCAGCAGTATTTCCGCGAATACGACCTGCATCCCGCCGTATGCGAAGGCTTCGCCGAATTCATCGCATCGCCGGACCCCCTGATGCTCGGCGTCGCACCGCTCGCCAACGGCTTCGAAGCCGGCCCCGCGCTCGGCGACGTGGTGTTCATCACCGAGACAGAGCTGTACGCGGGCAGCGCGCGCCGCGCCGGCCGGCGCAAGCAGGAAGCCACCACGCAGGTCGAAGCGATGGTGCGCGACCTGTCGGAACTGAAGATCGGCGATCCGGTTGTGCACGAACAGCACGGCATCGGCCGCTACATGGGGCTGGCGAGCATGGACTTGGGCGAAGGCGAGACCGAGTTCCTGCACCTCGAATACGCGAAGGAGACCAAGCTCTACGTGCCGGTGTCGCAGCTGCACGTGATCTCGCGCTATTCGGGCGCCTCGCCGGACGATGCGCCGCTGCACTCGCTCGGCTCGGGCCAGTGGGACAAGGCCAAGCGCCGCGCCGCGCAACAGATCCGCGACACCGCCGCCGAGCTGCTGAACCTGTACGCGCGCCGCGCGCTGCGCAAGGGCCATGCATTCCAATACTCGGCCCACGACTACGAAACGTTCGCCGAGAGCTTCGGCTTCGAGGAAACGCCGGATCAGGCGGCGGCGATCAACGCGGTGATCACCGACATGACGTCCGGCAAGCCGATGGACCGGCTGATCTGCGGCGACGTCGGCTTCGGCAAGACCGAGGTCGCGCTGCGCGCCGCGTTCGTCGCGGTGATGGGCGGCAAGCAGGTCGCGATCCTGGCGCCGACCACGCTCCTGGCCGAGCAGCACGCGCAGACCTTCGCCGACCGCTTCGCCGACTGGCCGGTCAGGATCGCCGAGCTGTCGCGCTTCCGCACGGGCAAGGAAGTGAACCAGGCGATCAAGGGCATGGCCGACGGCACGCTGGACATCGTCATCGGCACCCACAAGCTGCTGTCGCCGGACGTGAAGTTCGAGCGGCTCGGTCTCGTCATCATCGATGAGGAGCACCGCTTCGGCGTGCGCCAGAAGGAAGCACTGAAGGCGCTGCGCGCCGAGGTCGACGTGCTGACGCTGACCGCGACGCCGATCCCGCGCACGCTCGGCATGGCGCTGGAAGGCTTGCGCGATTTCTCGGTGATCGCGACCGCGCCGCAGAAGCGCTTGGCGATCAAGACTTTCGTGCGCAGCGAGAACGATTCGGTGATCCGCGAAGCCTGCCTGCGCGAACTGAAGCGCGGCGGCCAGGTGTACTTCCTGCACAACGAGGTCGAGACCATCGAGAACCGGCGCGCGATGCTGGCCGCGCTGCTGCCGGAGGCGCGCATCGGCGTCGCTCACGGCCAGATGCACGAGCGCGAACTGGAAAAGGTGATGCGCGACTTCGTCGCCCAGCGCTTCAACATCCTGCTGTGCACGACCATCATCGAGACCGGCATCGACGTGCCGACCGCGAACACCATCATCATGCATCGCGCCGACAAGTTCGGCCTGGCGCAACTGCACCAGCTGCGCGGCCGCGTCGGCCGCTCGCACCACCAGGCCTACGCCTACCTGCTGGTGCACGACGTGCAGGGCCTGTCGAAGCAGGCGCAGCGCCGGCTGGACGCGATCCAGCAGATGGAGGAACTCGGCAGCGGCTTCTACCTCGCGATGCACGATCTGGAAATCCGCGGCGCCGGCGAAGTGCTCGGCGAGAACCAGTCGGGCGAGATGGTCGAGATCGGCTTCCAGCTGTATTCGGACATGCTGAACGCCGCGGTCCGCTCGCTGAAGAACGGCAAGGAGCCTGATCTGGCCGCGCCGCTGTCGTCCACCACCGAGATCAACCTGCACGTGCCGGCGCTGCTGCCGAACGATTACTGCGGCGACGTCCACGAACGGTTGTCGCTGTACAAGCGACTGGCCAGCGCGACCGCGCAGGAAACCATCGACGAACTGCAGGAAGAGATGATCGACCGTTTCGGCAAGCTGCCCGATCCGGCGCGGGCGCTGATCGAGACGCACCGGCTGCGCATCGCCGCGCAGCCGATCGGCATCGTCAAGATCGACGCGCATGCCGAGGGCGCGCTGATGCAGTTCGAGCCGAACCCGCCGATCGACGCGATGAAGATCATCACGCTGATCCAGAAGAACCGGCACATCAAGCTGAACGGCCAGGACAAGCTGCGCATCACCGCCAGCATGCCGGACCTCGCCGCGCGCGTGTCGCAGGTCAAGTCCACGATCCGCTCGCTGGCCGCTGCATGACCGGCTCGCGCACCGTCAAGATGTCCGCCGTGCCGCCGCGCCCGAAGGGCGGCACGCAGATCGATTTCCCGTTACGCCGCCCGCGGCAGTCCAACATGAACCTCGTCATCCAGGGCCTCGCGCCCGACCGCATCCTCGTCGAACGCATCGCCGCGCCCGCGCTACCGATGCGCATCGTCCCGCTCAACGACAAGGCGTTCCGCTGCGAAAGCGTCACGCGGACCGAGGAAGTGCAGGGCGAAATCGACCTGGCCTGCCTGGCGGCGCAGTACGACTACGCGTTCGTCGAGTCGCGTCCGCTGCGCGACTTCAAACTGCTGGCAATGGACATGGACTCGACGCTGATCACGATCGAATGCATCGACGAGATCGCCGACATGCAGGGTCTGAAACCGCAGGTCGCCGCGATCACCGAGGCCGCGATGCGCGGCGAGATCGTGTTCCGTGAAAGCCTGATGCGGCGTGTCGCGCTGCTGAAGGGACTGGACGCGTCCGCGCTGGAACGCGTCTACGAGGAACGGCTGAAGTTTTCGCCCGGCGCGCAGCGCATGCTCCACGCCGTGAAGGCGGCCGGCCTGAAGACGCTGCTGGTGTCCGGCGGCTTCACTTTCTTCACCGAGCGCGTGAAGGATTTCCTGGGGCTGGACGTCGCGCACTCGAACCGGCTGGAGATCGTCGACGGCAAACTGACCGGCCGGGTGCTCGGCGAGATCGTCGACGCGACCGAGAAGAAGCGGACCGTGGAGCGCGTCTGCGCCGAGTTCGGCTGCACGCCCGCCGAAGCCATCGTCATGGGCGACGGGGCCAACGACCTGGAAATGATGGGCATCGCCGGGCTGTCGGTCGCGTTCCGCGCCAAGCCGGTGGTGCGCGCCAAGGCCGACGTGGCTTTGAACTTTGTCGGGCTGGACGGTATCCTAAATATTCTTGATTGCTGAGCAACAGAACGACAAAAGGAAGTGAGGCGACCGATGCGGCAGGAAATCGTGCTCGATCCGTATCTGCAATCCCGCAAGAACCTGGCGTGGTGGCTCTACATCTTTCACGGCGCCAGCCTGGTGCTGTCGCTCGGCGCCTTTTCCTGGATTCCGCTGATCATCAGTTACGTCAAGCGCGGCGACGCGGCCGGCACCTTCGTCTACAGCCACCACAACTGGCAGATTCGTTCGTTCTGGTGGTACCTGGTATGGATGACTGTCAGCGTGATCATGATCCTGACCGTCGTGCTGATCCCGCTCGGCTGGCTGATCGGCACCATCGCCTGGATATGGAAAGCCTACCGGCTGATCAAGGGCTTCGCCCGGCTCAACGACAATGAGCCGATGCCGGACTAGGCCGGCGTCGCTGTCCTATTTCCGCAGTGCCGACATCGCCTGCTCGATGTCGGCAATCAGATCTTCCGGGCTTTCCAGTCCGATGTTGAAGCGCACCAGCTGGCCGGTCTCGCGCCAGCCCGCGCGCATGCCGCGCATCCGGTACGGCACGCACAGGCTGTTCGGGCCACCCCAGGAAAAGCCGATCTTGAACAGCTTCAGGCTGTCGACGAAGCGATCGGTCTGCGCCTCGTCGAACGCCGGATCGAAGATCACCGAAAACAGGCCGCCGGCGCCGGTGAAATCGCGCTGCCAGATCTCGTGTCCCGGGCAATCAGGAAGCGCCGGATGCAGCACCTTCACGATCTCCGGCCGGCCCTTCAGCCACGCCGCGACCTTCCGCGCACCGGCGTCGTGTGCGTCGAAGCGCAGCTTCATCGTCGGCAGCCCGCGCAGCACCAGGTAGGCGTCGTCCATGCCGACGCCGAAACCGAGCCGCATGTGCGCGGTTTCCAGCTTCCGGTGCAGTTCGCGGTCGCGCGTGATCACCGCACCCATCAGCACGTCCGAACCGCCCGACTGGTACTTGGTCAGCGCCTGCATCGCGATGTCGACCCCGTGGTCGAACGCGCGGAACGCGATGCCGGCCGACCAGGTGTTGTCGGCCGCGACCAGCGCGCCGTGCGCATGCGCGGCGCGGCAGATCGCCGGCACGTCGGGCACTTCCATCGACACCGAGCCGGGCGCCTCGACCCAGACCAGTTTCGTTTCCGGCCGCAGCAGCGCGGCGATGCCGTCGCCGATCAGCGGATCGTAGAAGCGCGCGGCGATGCCGAAATCGCGCTCCAGCCAGCGGCCGAGCTCGCGGTTCGGGTTGTAGGCGTTGTCCGGGATCAGCACCTCGTCGCCGGTCTTCAGGAACGCGAAATCGACCATCGCGATCGCCGCCAGTCCGCTCGGCGCCAGCAGGCAATGCTCGCCGCCCTCGATCGCCGCCAGCCGCGCCTCCAGCGTGAACGAGGTCGGCGTGCCGTGCAGGCCGTAGGTGTAGGCCGACTTGTCCTGCCACTCGCGCGCGCGCAGCGCTGCCACGTTCGGAAACAGCACCGTCGACGCGTGGTGGATGCCGGTCGGGAACGCGGCGAACCCGGCCGGCGGCCGATAGTCGTTGTGGATCAACCGCGTCTGGAGCGACGTCTTGTCAGAGTCGGTCATGCAAGCCTCGCGTGGAAACGGCGCCGCGCCTCAGCGCGCCGGGACCGCGCCCGCGACGGGACGCAGCGAAAACGGTTTGACGACGCCGCCGTCGGCCGACGTCCAGGTGCCGGAAAACGCGCCGTCGCGCACCGTGCCTTCCCATTGCCCGGAAACGTCCTTGCCGTTTTCCGATTCCTCGAGGAACACGCCGTCGGCGTCGATCTCGCCGGCCAGCAGCACCTTGGCCGAATGCCCGAACAGGAAGTAGTCGCCTTCCAACCCTTCAGCCTCGTCCGTCTTGGGACGAAGCGTCGCCTGCATCTCGGCCCCGCCCAGCGTGCCGCGCAGCGTGACCGCATTCGCGAAGAACGCAGTCGCCGCCGCATCGGGCGCGGGAGGCGCGGCCACGGCCTGCGCCAGAGCGGCTGCCGGCAGGATCACCGGCAGGATCAGCAGCGCCATTCCGAGCGACGCGAAACGCCGGCGCATCAGGCGGCGGCCCACAAATCGTGTGCGTCGGCTGCGGTTACCTTCACGTCGACGAATTCGCCGACGACGAGTTTCCGGTGCGGCTCGTACGGCGGCTTGACGTAGACCACGCCGTCGATCTCCGGCGCGTCGGCGGCCGAGCGGCCGGTGCCGCCGTTGCGGTCGACCGCGTCGATCAGCACGCGGATCGTCTTGCCGACCTTGGCCTGCAGCCGCTTCTTCGAAATTTCTTCCTGCAGCTGCATCACGCGCCCGCGCCGTTCCTCGCGCACTTCCTCGGGAACCGGGTTCGCCAGCTCGTTCGCCGTCGCACCCTCCACAGGCGAATAGGCGAAGCAGCCGAGTCGGTCGATCTCGGCTTCGCGCAGGAAGTCCAGCAGGTATTCAAACTCCGCCTCGGTCTCGCCCGGGAAACCGGCGATGAAGGTCGAGCGGATCGTGATGTCCGGGCACATCGCGCGCCAGGCGCGGATGCGCTCGATGTTGCGCTCGCCGCTGGCGGGACGCTTCATCCGCTTCAGCACGTCCGGGTGCGCGTGCTGCAGCGGCACGTCGAGGTAAGGCAGCACCGCGCCCTCGGCCATCAGCGGGATCACCTGGTCAACGTGCGGGTACGGGTAGACGTAGTGCAGCCGCACCCAGGCGCCGTAGGGTTTTGCGAGCGCACCGAGCGCCTCGACCAGTTGCGTCATGTGGGTCTTGACCGGGCGGCCATCCCAGAAGCCGGTGCGGAACTTCACGTCGACGCCGTAGGCGCTGGTGTCCTGCGAGATCACCAGCAATTCCTTCACGCCGGACTTGAACAGGTTTTCCGCCTCGCGCAGCACGTCGCCGATCGGCCGCGACACCAGGTCGCCGCGCATCGACGGGATGATGCAGAAGCTGCAGCGGTGGTTGCAGCCTTCCGAGATCTTCAGGTACGCGTAGTGCTTCGGCGTGAGCTTGACGCCGTGGTCCGGCACGAGGTCGATGAACGGGTCGTGCGGCTTCGGGAGGTGCGTGTGCACGGACTCCATCACTTCGGCCACGGCATGCGGACCGGTCACCGCGAGCACCTTCGGGTGCACCTTCGTGATGATGTCGCTGCCCGAGGCATCCTTCTTGGCGCCGAGGCAGCCCGTGACGATCACTTTGCCGTTTTCGGCCAGCGCCTCGCCGATCGCATCCAGCGATTCCTGCACGGCCGCGTCGATGAAGCCGCAGGTGTTGACGATCACGAGGTCCGCGCCGGCATACGACTTGGCGGTCTCGTAACCCTCCGCGCGCAGCTGCGTGAGGATCTGTTCGGAGTCGACGAGCGCCTTCGGGCAGCCGAGCGAGACGAAACCGACCTTCGGCGGCACGGCGTTGCCGGCTGCGTCGGAGGTGGCAGGGAGAGGGTTACGGCGGAGTTCTTGCAT
>JBQCGO010000198.1:0-7035 GCA_051955575.1 Burkholderiaceae bacterium | reverse complement strand
GCGGTTATTTCGAACGCGCCAACGGCGGCACGCTGTTCCTCGACGAAATCACCGAGATGCCGATCGAGTTGCAGGTCAAACTCCTGCGCGTGCTGGAGAGCGGCTGCTTCATGCGCATCGGCAGCACACAGCAGATCGACACCGACGTGCGCATCATCGCGGCCAGCAACCGCAATCCGGAGGAAGCGGTGGCCGACGGCCGGCTGCGGCTGGATCTGTACCACCGCCTCAACGTGTTCCCGCTGAAGATCGCGCCGCTGCGCGAGCGGGAGGGCGATGTCGAACTGCTGGCGAAGCACTTCCTGGAGGAATTCAACCGCGCGCATGGCACGCAGAAAACGATCGTGCCGGAAAGTCTGTCCAGCCTGCGCGCCTATCACTGGCCGGGCAACGTGCGCGAACTGCGCAACTACATGCAGCGCGCCTACATCCTGTCGGACGGCGTGATCGATCTGGCGACGCTGGTGCCGTCGGTCGCCGCGCCGGTGCAGAACAGCCAGACCCTGTCGGTACCGGTGGGCACCTCGCTGGCCGAGGCCGACCGCAAGCTGATCTTCGCCACACTCGAGTCGTGCAACGGCGTCAAGAAGCGCGCTGCCGACGTGCTCGGCATCAGCCTGAAGACGCTGTACAACCGTCTCGAGGAATACGGGTCGGGCCATGCCGGCGAGCCGGGCGAGGGACGCGACAGCCACGATGCCGACGGCGAAATCGCGGGACAGGCATCCTGGGGCTGATGTCGTTCCTCAGGGCGCCCGCGCCACCATCGAGTCGATCACCACGATCAGTTCTTCCGGCGCGACCGGCTTGGTCATGTGCATCTGGAAGCCCGCGGTCAGCGCCTTGATGCGGTCCTCGCGCTGCGAGAACGCGGTCAGCGCGACCGCCGGCACACGGGCCAGCGGCGTGCCGCCTTCCGGCGACTTCCAGTGGCGCAGCCGGCGCAGCGCCGCGTAGCCGTCCTCGCCGGGCATCGCGATGTCGCAGACGACCATGTCGGGAACCGGCGCGTCCGGCAGCGACAGCCGCGCAAGCGCGTCGCTGGCCGAGGCTGCCGCCATCACTTGCGCGCCGGCCGAAGCCAGCACCACCGACAGCGATTCGCGCGCTTCCTCCTGGTCGTCGATCAGCAGCAGGCGCAGCCCCGCCAGCGACGGCAACGACTGAACGTGATGGTCCACCTGCAGGCCGGGCGGCTCGGCGCGGCCTTCCTCGCGCAGCGGCAGCCGCACGCTGAAGGTCGCTCCGGTTCCTTCGCCGGCGCTCTGCGCGACGACCGAGCCGCCGTGCAGTTCCAGCAGGTAGCGCACCAGGAACAGGCCGAGTCCGAGTCCGCCCTGGCCGCGCGTGCTCGACGTGTCCTTCTGGCTGAAGCGGTCGAACAGCTGCGGCAGGAATTCCGGCGCGATGCCGATGCCGTCGTCCTTCACCGTGATCCGTACCTCGGAGCCGGCTGCGCTCGCGTTGAGCCAGATGTTGCCGCCTTCGGGCGTGAACTTGATCGCGTTGGTGAGCAGGTTCCACACCGCCTGCTGCACCCGGTCCGGGTCGCCGTCGATCTGCTCGGCCGACAGCGCGTAGCTGGCGCTGATCGCGATCCGCTTGGCGGCGGCCATGTCGCGCACGCTCTGCACCGCGGCCTGGATCACCGGCAGCAGCGTGAACGGCTGGCGCACCAGCCGCAGCCGGCCGCTCATCATCCGCGTCACGTCGAGCAGGTCCTCGATCAACCGCACCTGCTGCGCGACGCCGGTGCGGATGCCCTGCAGCGCGCGGCGCGCCATTGAGGTGCCGAGGTTGTCGCCGGCATAGCTTTCCAGCACGTGCGCCCAGCTCTGGATGCCGTTCAGCGGCGCGCGCAGTTCGTGCGAGACGATCGCCAGGAATTCATCGCGCGCCCGCGCCGCGGTTTCGGCCTGGATGCGCGCGCTGCGCTCGCGCGCCAGCAGCACCGCGCGCTCGTTCTCCATCCGGGTGCGGTCGGTGATGTCGTAGGTGATGCCGAGCAGCGACTCGATGTTGCCGCCGCGGTCGAATTCGGGAATCAGCCGCGCGCTGAAGTGGCGCACCCGGCCGTCGATCTGCTGCGCATAGTCGAAGCGTTCCTCGGCGCCCGACGCGAACACCCGGCGCGTGGCCTTTTCCCAGGTGTCGACCACCTGCGGCGGACTGCCGGTCTCGGCAATCGTCTTGCCGAGATAGGCCGAGGCCGGCTTGCCGAACGCGCGTTCGACCGCCGGGTTCACGTACAGATGCCGCATGTCGCAGTCGAAGCGCGTGATGATGTCCGGCGAGTTCTCGACCAGCGTCTTGAATTCCTGCTCGCGCCGATGCAGTTTTTCCTCGGTGCGGCGCAGCCGCGCGATGTCGTTGATCGCCGCGACCAGTCCGTTGACCTGCCCGTGCTCGTCGCGCTCGGGCAGCACCATCATGCGCGCGGCGTCCTCGTCGCCGGCGGCCGGCATCCGCACTTCGACCTGGCGCGCCCGGCCGTCGAGAGCGGCGTCGACGTAGCGGCGCAGCGTCGCGAACGCTTCCTCGCCCATGATGTCCGATATCCGCAGGCCGATGGTTTCGCCGGGACGCAGCGCGATGCCGGCCGCGTCGACGGATCGTTTCGGTTCGAACGATTCGGGCAGCGCGCCCGACTCGCCTGGCTCGCCCGACTCGATCAGCAGCAGCACCATGCCGCGCACGTCGCCGCCGCTACTGCCGCCGCCATTGCCGCTGTCAACCCGATCGGGCCGGGCGATCACCGAAGCGCGCCGCCCGAGTCCTGGCAGCGCGAGCGGATGTCCCGAATGTGCTTCCTCGCCGTGCAGCGCACGCGCGAGGTAGGGTTGGAGAACGGTGTGCGACGCGCCGAACAGGTCGGCGGCGGCGCGGCCGCGCATCGCGGTCGCGTCGAGGTCGAACCAGGCGGCCGCGGCCGCGTTGGCGTGGCGGCAGCGCTGCGCGCCGTCGAGATAGATCGCCGCCGCCGGGATCGCGTCGGCGATCGTCCGCAGGTAGCGGTCGTCCGGTGCGGCAGGCGTGCCTTGGGCAGCGGGAGCGCCTGCGACCGGCGATGAATGTGGTGTGGGCATCATCTATGGTCCGATGCAGTGTTTGCCGCGAACGGGAGCGGCTGAAGCCGGCGTCGTGGCGCCGTCTTCGGAGCGCGGGATGCCGCGGCGCCGTCCTTCCGGACGCGGTGCCTTGCTGCACCATTGCACAGCGGTATCGCCGCGCATTGAGCGGCCGCAGAGAAGCGTGGCGTTCGCGGCGCTTCTTCGCGCCGTCCGGCGTCCAATGACGACGGGTTCGCGATGTCATTGTCCGGAAGCAGAAAACGTACCGGCACGGCAACGACGGCGACGAAAGGAGCGCGCGAACGGCTGCTGACGCCGGGACGAGGGCCGGATATCGGTTTTTCCTTGGGGTAGTGCGCCGGAAGACGGGACCGCGAACCGATGCGGCGGGAGCGGGCGGCATGCGGAAAAAGATGTGAAAGCGGACAACGGGGAACGGTAAAAATTACTCGCCGGCGTTGCGTTGCACGTCGCCGATCGACTCTGGCTGGACGGCTTCCGCGCCGCGCGGATTTTACATTTTGATACGCGTTGATGTAGTTCAAACCCGCCATGAACCTGCTGTCTGATAATCGTCCGTGGCTCAATCATCATTCAACGCGTGTGCATTGCCGGCCGGCGGTTCCGGCCAGGTTTCATCGGTGGAAAGAATCCTTGTTTTCCGTATCGCTCGCAGCGTCGAAAGCGGTTGGTCTGACCGGTGGAAGACGCCGTGACGACGCTTCCGTTGGTTCCCCGGCATTTCCGCGCCGCAGCCGTGGCGACACCGCTTTTCCTTCCGGCCGATCCCGCGTTCGCATCCGGCCGTCCCGTTCCGCTTCCCCGGCTTTCCGTTCGCGCGGCGGCATTGCGCGTGCGGCGTGGCGGCTCGTCCGCATTTCGATGAAAGGAGCGGCATCCATTCCCATCCGCTAGTTCCGCACGTCCGATTTGCGTCGCGCCCAGTTTCCAAGTCTGAGCGGACACCCATCCAACTCCATGCGTCGCGCATGTCCAAAGGAGTCAGCATGCCCACCATCTTCGTGTTTTCCCACCTGCGCTGGGATTTCGTGTACCAGCGGCCGCAGCACCTGCTGTCGCGGCTGGCCGAGCATTACCGGATCGTGTTTTTCGAGGAACCGGAATTTCGCGAGGGCGCGGCCGCGCTCGAATGCATGCAGCCGGCGACCAATATCACCGTCTGCAAGCCGTACACACCGGTCGACATGCCGGGATTCCACGATGACCATCTGCCGTACCTGAAGAAGATGGTGCGCGAACTCGGCCGCGAGCATCCGGACCAGATCGTGTGGTTCTACACGCCGATGGCGCTGCCGCTGCTGCAGGAGTTGAAGCCCAGCCTCGTCGTCTACGACTGCATGGACGAACTCGCCGCGTTCAGGAATCCGCCGAAGCAGCTCCTGCAGCGGGAGAACGCGGTGCTGAAGCTGGCCGACATCGTCTTCACCGGCGGCCCCAGCCTGTACAACGCGAAGAAGGAGCGCCACCCGAACGTGCACTGCTTTCCGAGCAGCGTCGACGTCGCGCATTTCGAGCAGGCGCTCGATCGTGCCAATGCCCATCCCGCGCACCGCGACATCTCCGGCCCGCGCCTCGGCTTCTACGGCGTCATCGACGAGCGCTTCGACACCGAGCTGATCGCGCAGGTGGCCGACGCGCATCCGCAGTGGCAGATCGTGCTGGTCGGCCCGGTGGTGAAGATCGAGCCGGAAGCGCTGCCGCGGCGGGACAACATCCACTACATCGGCCAGCAGCCGTACGAGGCGCTGCCGCAGTTCCTCGCCGGCTGGGACGTGTGCCTGCTGCCGTTCGCGATGAACGAATCGACGAAATTCATCAGCCCGACCAAGACGCTCGAATACATGGCCGCCGAACTGCCGATCGTCAGCACGCCGGTCAAGGACGTGGTCGATCTGCACAGCGACGTGGTGGCGATCGCCGCCGACGCGCCGGCCTTCATCGCGGCCTGCGAGGCGGCGCTGCTGGCCTCGCGCGACGAGCAGCGCCGCAAGGTCGAGCGGATGCGCGAGAAGCTTGCGCAAACCTCGTGGGAAGTCACCGCGCGCAGCATGCACGAACTGATGCGCAACACGCAATCGACGATGGACAGGAGCGCCGGCATGGCCGACAACGCAGCACCCGCGGTACAACAGAATGTGAACAAGCTGCCGGTGCCGGCCCTGGCCAAGAACTACAAGTGCGTGATCGTCGGCGGCGGCCCGACCGGCCTGTCGGCCGCGTACCATCTCGACGCCGACACGCTGCTGCTGGACCGCAATCCCGCCATCGGCGGCTGGTGCCGCTCGATCGAGGACAAGGGCTTCACCTTCGATTACGCCGGCCACATCATGTTTTCCAACGACCCCTACGTGCTGGAGTTGTACAAGATCCTGCTCGGCGACAACCTGCACTGGCAGAACCGCGAAGCCTGGGTCTACAGCAAGGGCGTGCATACCCGCTACCCGTTCCAGGGCGCGCTGTACGGCTTGCCGGCGGACGTGATCCGCGAATGCATCGTGGGCGCGATCGAGGCGCGCTATGGTGCGACCCAGCCCGAGGTCGCGCCGGCCGGCGCCTGCGCGGCGAATGCGCAGGTCCCGACCGGCGACGTGAAGGACGAGGTGAATGACGAAGTGCAGGACTGCTGCGCCGACGGTACCGTGTCGCTGCCCACACCGTCGACGTCGGTCGCGGCCGAGAACCGCACGCCGAAGAACTTCGAGGAATTCATCTACAAGGTCTGGGGTGCCGGCATCGCGAAGCATTTCGCGATTCCGTACAACCGCAAGCTGTGGACCGTGCCGCTGACCGAGATGGAAACCTCGTGGCTCGGCGGCCGCGTGCCGCTGCCGAATCTCGAAGAGATCATCGACGGCGCGCTGCAGCCGGTCGGCAAACCGATGGGTCCGAACGCGCGCTTCGGCTATCCTTTGAAGGGCGGCTTCCAGGCGCTGATGAACGGTTTCCTGCCGCACATTCGCGGCACCATCGAATCGAACGCGGAAGTGGTCGAGATCGTCCCGCAGGAAAAAATCGTCGCGCTGGCCGACGGCCGCCGCTTCCACTACGATCAGCTGATCAGCACGATGCCGCTGCCGGAACTGGTGCGCATCGTCGGCGACCACGCGCCGGCGCGGGTGCACGAGGCGGCGCAGGGCTTGCGACACATCTCGATCCGCTGCGTGAACCTCGGCATCGCGCGCGAGAACGTCACCGACAAGCACTGGATCTACTATCCCGAAGACACGGTGTTCCACCGCATCTTCGTGCAGGGCAACGCCAGCCCGGACTGCAATCCGCCGGGTGGTTTCGGGCTGACTTGCGAGATCTCGTACTCCGAGCACAAGCCGCTGCCGTGCGACGGCCAGGAACTGATCGACCGCTGCGTGCGCGACCTGATCGAGGTCGGGTTGATGACGCCGGAAGACAAGCTGATCACCGCGAACCTGGTCGACATGCCGTACGCCTACGTGGTCTACGACCATGCGCGCGCGCAGAACGTCGAGACGGTGAAGGCGTGGATGGCCGAGCACGGTATCGTGCTGTCCGGCCGCTACAGCGAGTGGGAGTACTACAACTCCGACCACGCGTTCCTGGCCGGGAAGAAGGCGGCCGAGACGGTCAAGTGGATGCGGCCGAAGAAGCGGGTGCAGGCGATCGGGGATTGACGACGGACGCGATCCCGGAAGCGCCGGGATCGCTAAGCCCGCGGTCAGCGAACCATCGCGGGCCGCGGGTTTTTCTGAAAAACGCCGCCTCGCCTTAAGCGGCGACCGGCACCAGTTTCAGGCCCAGCGCGCGGACTACCTTCAGGATCGTCGCGAATTCCGGATTGCCGTTTTCGGACAGGGCTTTGTACAGGCTTTCGCGTGACAGTCCGGCATCCCGCGCCACTTGCGTCATGCCCCTGGCGCGCGCGACATGACCCAAGCCTGCGGCGATTTCATTCGGACTGCCTTCGGCC